>JAHDCQ010000025.1:30259-32620 GCA_020629845.1 Saprospiraceae bacterium
TCCTCACGCCAGAAAAATGGAACGGACTGGTAGAAAAAGTGGAGGAACGCGAGCATGAAATACTAAGTGCTTTGACCATTAAGGATGGTAATGTAGGCATTGGCACAGATGCACCAGAACGGGCTTTGCATATTCGTGGAACAGGAGGCGTGAATGACGATGTCATTATCGAATCCAATGGAAGTCAGAATAGTGGAGCATTGATTTTTTATAAAAGTCAAACCAACAAAGCTCCCGCTAAGGAAAACGACAATCTTGGTGCAGTCGTTTTTAGAGGATATACTGGTAATAATTATGCGAACGGAGCATATATTCAATCCCATGCCCGTAGTAATTATGACCAATCCATGAATGGAGATTTGCGCATATTTACTACCCACAACGGACAGTCGCGTGAGCGATTACGCATTGAGCCAAATGGAAATATTGGGGTTGGTATAGCTACACCTACGGCTAAACTGCAAGTAGCTGGTGGCGCGATTATGCCAGCCGTTGGAAATAGCGAAAATGCAGGTATTTTATTTCCTAAAGATGCCTATGGAGGAGGAGGAGATAGAGCCTATATGCGCTATTATAGTCGTGGTGGAGAACATACTACGCTTGAAATCGGTAATAAAAATGATGGGGAAGATATTATCATGTTGAGTTCTGCCTATACGAGAGTTTCAACACCTCATGGCTGGACGGATATTGGCCCAAAAAATGCCACTTGGTCACACTTCTATACAGATAGAGATAGATACTATTTTGATAAAGAAATAAGAGTGGATAGTGGAAAGATAGGTTCTTATAATGAGAATTTACAATTATGTGTAAAGGGGCAGGGAAAGGTATTTATATATGATAATGGTAGAGTTGGTATCAATGGGGTGAATACTGGTAAAGCAGTATTGCATGTAAGAGGGGCTGTAACTAATAATAACTTTAGAAAATACAATTATTTAAGTTATTCAGGCGGCAATAGTAATCCTGTAGGCTGGTTTGATAAATCAAATAATCATGTTGGAGTAAGTATTTGGGCAGATGATAGAATGGTCTCTTCCGAATATATGGCAAAATCGGACTTACGCATCAAATCTGTAATTGGTGTATCAGATAGCCAAGCGGATTTAGCCTTGCTCAATCAAATCAAAGTAACAGACTACACCCATAAAGATACTGTTCGCTATGGTACACAGAAAGTCAAGAAAGTCATTGGGCAACAAATCGCAGACATCTACCCAGAAGCCGTATCTACGGACAATACAGATTTTATCCCTGATATTATGAAAATCGTTCATCTAAAAAATGGAAAATTCAAGCTAGATAATGATATAAAACTAAGGGCAAAAGATAAAATCAGACTGCTTTTTGAAGATAGTACAGAAGAAGTCGTTGTGCTTAATCGTACGGAAGAATGGGTAGAGGTAGCTAGTGAAAAAGAAGGAAAAGCCATCCTCTACGGGCGAGAAGTACACGATTTTCATACCGTAGACTATGAAGCTCTAGCAGTACTTAATATCTCTGCCACACAAGAACTTTTTAAGCGCGTTCAACAATTAGAACAACAACTCTATCAACATTCGAAGACAAATTTCATAACTCAATAATTAGAATCATTTATATGTCCACTTATGATGAATTGAAAATAAGCGATAGCGAAGTCATTACGCAAGAAAAATGGAATGGACTCGTAGAAAAAGTCGAAGAACGAGACCATGAAATAGTAAATACCTTGACCATTACAGATGGTAATGTAGGCATTGGTACAGACACTCCAACAGCTAAGCTCCACATCGTGGGAGAAAACACAGATGCCAATGGAGAAATACTCGTAATTGGGCCAACGAATCAGTCTAACCTACGACTTGGGCATCATGCAGACTATAGTTGGGTACAGTCGCACGGTAGTAAGCCTCTAGCTATCAACCCTAAAGGCAATAATGTAGGCATTGGTACTACTACCCCCGCTCAGAAACTCCATGTAAATGGAGGTTTACAGGTGGAAAGCTGGATACGTGTAAAAAACAATACAGGAATTTACTTTCAAGATCATGGCGGTGGTTTCCACATGTCGGATGCTACTTGGATTAGAACGTATGGAAATAAAAACTTCTATCATAATAAAGGGCTTTTCCGTACTGATGGCGAATTGCAAGTAGGCTCATCAGGCAATCGCTTAGTAGTAAAAACCGATGGTAATGTAGGCATAGGGGTTACTAACCCAAGCGCGAAACTACACGTGAATGGCTTAATTGCAACAAATACTAAACTCATTGACGTAAAGCGTTTCAATAATTTAGGAGATAAAATCACACATAATACGGGCTATTCCCATGCGCATTGGAGTGCTGCGGTGGCAGGTTTCTATATACAAGATGG
>JAHDCQ010000325.1 GCA_020629845.1 Saprospiraceae bacterium
GAATCCGCTCTCTTATATCTAATTTCATCCGTATTACAAATCTATTTTGCGTACCTGTCTATTCTTAGAAGCAACTACCTTCTTTGAATATGACCTAAACTGTATCTTAATGGCTTCTTTAACGCAACGAACAGGTGCATTAGGCAAACGCCTAGCCGCACATCTTCTTCGGCGCACGACTTTCCACATTACAAAATCTCAAATCGATGCCTTCGCATTAAAAACGGCTGATCAAGCAGTAAACGATTTACTCAGTTTTCCTGCCCTTGCTATTCCTGCTGGCCCAAGATCTTATCTGAACGGTGCAGATTGGGTGACGGAAGTCCCACATACAGACAATCATGGAGGATTGACCACGAGCAAACAGCGAAATGCTACTTACTCATGGTGGTTACATGAACTATTTCAAGATACTTCCATGCGTGGAAGACTTGCTGTTTTCCTAGATGTGATTTGGGTAAATGGACGTATTGAAAATGGAACAACAGGCTTCCATTATCTTCGATTGACACAGGAATTTGCAAAAGGCAATCTAAAAACTTTTGCTAAAAAAATGACTTTGGATATTGATATGCTTTATTATCTTGATAATCGAAGTAATAAAGATAGCAGTCCAAATGAAAATTATTCTCGTGAATTTTTAGAGCTATTCACTATTCTGAAAGGCCCACAAATTGGAGCGGATAACTATACGAACTATACCGAAGCAGATATTAGCGAAGCAGCGCGCGTACTCACAGGTTTTACCGCGAGTAAAAATACCACTTTTTACAACAATTTTGACCCCGATACAGGTTTGGCGCGTGGTGCAGTTGATTTTAGTAAACACGACACAACAAACAAAACATTTTCTTCCGCCTTTGGCAATACCGTTATTACAGGAGCCGTAGACGAAGCAGATGCCTATCGTGAATTGAGTGATTTCGTAGATATGGTTTTTGCCCAAGTAGAAACGGCACGGGCCTATTGTAGACGACTATATCGTTACTTTGTGAGTGATATTATTGATGCAGAAATAGAAGCAGACATTATTGAGCCACTCGCCACAGAATTACATGCGAATGATTATGAATTTGAACCGACTATTAAGCGATTGCTAAAAAGCACCCATTTCTATGATGAAGATGATAGTAGCAATACAGATGAAATAATTGGAAGCAAGGTGAAATCGCCTATGATGCTCAATTTGCAGACTATGTCCTACTTAGAGATGGGAAATGTAATGCCCGATACTGTCACAAATACGGAGAATTTTTATGATAAACTTTGGTCCAATTCCATAGCTCATAATATGTTTCAAATGGGACAACCAGGCTTTCCACTTACTGTGGAAGGTTATCCAGGCTATTTTAAAGACCCTGATTATAGTAGAAATTGGTTCAATTCTGCGACTGTAGCAGCTCGTTATCTTTTCATGAGTTATTTACTTATTGGTAAAAAAGTGGGTTCTGGTTCTATGCTCTTAAATGGAGATAAAAGTTTTCAGCCAGACATTCCTACACTCGTTGCTAATATCTTTACTAACCAGGATGATGCCGATGCACTTGTAATACAGGTTTTAGAGACGCTTTTGTCTGAAATGCCAGAAGGATACGATTCGCCAAGTGACACCAGCAAGCGATACAACTACTTCCGTGAAGCCTTGCTCGGCGGACTAAGTACTATCAATTGGATGTTTGAATGGCAAAATGCACAGGCAAATGTACCCGATGCAGTAGCCTCTGTAAAAGTTGCGCTTGATCGCTTTTTTGACGTGGTCATTAGTTCGCCAGAGTATCAGACATTTTAAACCTATCCTTTCTGACAATTCAAAATCATTCTAATGAAAAGAAGAGATTTTCTAAAAATAGCAAGTCCATTAGCTGCATCGCCACTTATGCTAAATGGACTCCCCATACGTACCTTCGCTACCCCAGCTATGTTAGGTGCTATCAATTGCGATGCTACCGACCGCGTGATGGTAATTGTGTATCTAAATGGAGCAAATGACTTCATCAATACTTTTGTTCCACTCGATCAGCATGCTACTTATGCAGGGCATCGCCCCGATATGTATTTACCTACCGCTAATCTTATTACGTTAGATTCGATGTTGCCCACAGCACAGCAACTTGGTTTACATCCAGCACTTACTGGACTAAAAGCACTCTATGACGACGGCAAACTTAACATCATACAAGGCGTGGGCATGCCTGCCCCAAATCGTTCGCACTTCAAGGCACAAGACCTTTGGTTTCGGGGGGGTGATGGTTCTAGTCCAGCACTATCCAATATAGATACAGGCTGGATTGGGCGATTCCTCGACAATCGCTATCCTTATTACGAAGGTTTACCCTTTACGGATGAGCCTGACCCACTAGGTATTTTGCTTGGTAATATCATCAATACGGGCTTTCATTCGCCTCACGAGCATCGTTTTGAGATTAATCTTTCGGGGCAAGACCCTGCGGGTTATTATTCGCTGATTTCTTCTATTGGAGGTTTGCCTATCACAAATTTTCCAGACTCCGAACATGGCGATTTGTTGCAATACATTATGGGCGTTGAAAACTCCGTAAATGTATACGCGCCTACCATTACGAATACCTTCAACGCAGGTATGAATTCAACATCGGTCACATATCCTGCTGACAATGATCTTGCTGACCAACTCCGCACAGTAGCGCGGATGTTGAGTGGTGGAAGCCGCACCAAAGTATTTATGACTACGCAAGGCGGCTACGATACCCATGCCTTCCAAGTAGATGCAGGCAATGCACTTGCAGGCACGCACACGGCTTTATTGACCGAATTGAACGGAGCATTAAAAGCATTCCAAGACGATTTGGAAGCTTTGAATTTAGCGGATAAGGTAGTTACCGTTGTGTTCTCAGAATTTGGTAGAAAGATTGTACAGAATGGCAACTATGGTCTCGACCACGGTACCCTCGGTTCGATGATGGTAATTGGAACTGGTGTACAAGCTGGCGTAACAGGCAATAACATAGACCTGAATGCTTTGGACAGCCAAAATGCGCCTGACTACACCACTATGCAACATGATTATCGGCAAGTTTTCGGTACCGTCTTGCAAGATTGGATGGGTGGTAGCGATGATGCGATAGCAGCTACTTTCCTTACGGATAGCTATATCACGCCAAAACTAAACTTGGTAAAATCTGCAAATGCAGTAGACCCAAGTTGCTATATGGGCGCGAAAGATGTACAAATTTCGGTACGTATCTTTTTGCAAGGAGCTTATAATAATACTCCTGGCACGATGAATGATGGTTTAAGAGCGAGCAATTTGCTGCCTACTACAGAGCCTTATACGGCACTAGGCTTTAGTCCTGATAACAACGGATCAGAGTTGAATACCATGTTACTTACTGAAACAGATTCGAATACAAGTATTGTGGATTGGGTATTATTGGAATTGCGTGAAGAGACCGCACCATACACCGTTTTGCGTTCTATGTCGGCAGTAGTGCGGCGCGATGGTTGGGTCGTTGATGCTAGTGATGGTATATCGCCTGTTACATTCAGAAATGTGAGTCCGACCTTACAATATCAGGTTGCCGTTCGGCATCGTAATCATCTTGGGATAATGACGAAAGCGGCCATTGATGTGAGTCAATAGATGGAAAATATGTGTAGCAGCTTGTACAAGTTTTTGTACAAGCTGTTATGTATATCAAAGGCTTTATACAGCTTGAAGCAATAAAACAGTATAACAATATGGCAATAAATGTCTAATTCAAATTCCGATACTTGCTCGGACTAATACCTGTTTTGGATTTAAAAAGCTTATTGAAACCTTGCGGATATTCAAAGCCTAAGCTATATGCGATTTCGCTAATATTCTGAGAAGAACCGATAATCTTCATCTTCGCTTTCTCGATGATATAGTCTTGAATATGCTCTTTGGCACTTCTGCCTGTTTCGTTTTTAATCAAATCGCCCAAATAATTGGAGGACATATTCAGCGATTGTGCGCAGTATTTTACCGATAATACGCCATGCTCAAATGGACGATCTGAACTGTAGTAGGCTCGAATGACTTGTTCAAATTTGGAAATTAAATCTTTGTTCAAATTCGTGCGGGTATAAAATTGGCGGTCATAGTATCGCTTGCAGTATTTGAGGATCATATCAATATTGGCGATAATCAGGTCTTGGCTGTGCTTGTCGATATTTTGATTGTATTCTTGTTCTATTTTTTTAGCCAATTCTGCTAGGGCGCGTTTTTCTTCTCTAGAAAGATGCAGAGCTTCATGCGCTTCGTAATTAAAAAAAGAATACTGTTCTATGCTTCTTCCCAATTCTGAACGTCGGATTAAGTCGGGATGAAAAAGTAATGTCCAACCTTTACCCTCTTTGAAATCTTCGCTGTTTTCGATTCTTATCACTTGATTTGGACGGATAAAAGTCATGGTACCTTCCTGAAAATCATAGGAATTTCTACCATAACTCAATGTCCCTCTAATCCCTTCTTTTGAGCTAATTTGGTAAAAATCAAAGGCATAACTAGCAGTGTCATAGTCGAAATTTATCATGCGTTCATCTATCGGTAATACCGACACCAAGGGGTGTCGAGGTGAATCAAATCCATAAAATTGATGTACCTCGCTGATATTTCTAATTCTTATTACTTCTTTCATAGTGATCATTTGGTATTAAGTATTAGGTACTCTTTTGCCTAAACATATTTAAGACATGACAAACACAACCTAATGCCTTGTACCTGATACGTAATCTAATGCGCATCATACCAAGCGATCATCTCTGCTGGCTGGTCTGAGAAATATTGATAGCCTTTGAAACGCCATTCAGTATCTTCAATCCAAATCATGTCTTTGTCTTCCACGGCTATTTTGTCATACATTTCTTGAATATCAGAGGCGCGCGAATTCATATCATTTCGCACTTGCACCATGAGCGTAGGAATTTTCACGCCGCCCATTTGTCCGCGCATATCGTGGTCGTTTACATTCAAGCCCGTCATCTCGTTATAGATTTTATCAAAAGCAGCAATGCCTTGTGCTTCATCTACACCCATGCGTCCGAATACACGCTCTAAGTAAGTTTTTCCGTTCAAAGGCTGAATTGCAATCCAAGACTTGATGTCTTTGAAGGCTTCGGGCTGCTTTTGCATGGCTAGTAGGGTCGCGTTTGCGCCCATGCACATACTTTGCAAAGATACTTCCATATCTGCTGTTTCTTCCCGATTTTTGGCATATTCCAAAGAAGCCAATACATCTTGCCACTCAAAGTAACCCACACCTGAAACGCCTTCTTTACCTGTTTCGCTTTGTCCATGACAGCGCATATCATAAGCGAGGATATTATAGCCTGCGTCGTGCAGGGCTTTATATTTAGGTAAAAAATTCACCTCAAAGCCACCTGCATAGGTAAAGGGTTCTTGATGCCCAGGAAAACCTGCTCGATTGGCAGGCGAAAAGTGGTTACAAATCACCAATTTCTTAGAAGCTGCTGGAATAAACCACGCATTGAGCTTCACGCCATCCGCAGTGGTGATAACGACCTCCTCATACTTCATGTCATATTCGTCAGGCTTGTGTAGCATTGGCGTACGAGGAGGCGTAGATAAACCTTGTGATAAGGTCGTCAAAAAAGCCATTTGTTCTTGTTGTGCTGCTGTCATTGTTTCTTCTTGTTTAGTTGTTT
>JAHDCQ010000326.1 GCA_020629845.1 Saprospiraceae bacterium
AGCCAGAGTCTTCGCATTCAATCTTTGACTTTTGCAAAAATTGTCAATGAACCATAATACTTTCGAGCTGTCTTTGGACCTGTGCTGGTGTTGGAGGAAGTTGAAACTCGCGTCGTTTCAAATAGTTCGGGTCGTATTGCTGCCACTTTTGTACTCCACCATAACAAGTGCATTCCTCCTTTGCTACCCAAAGTAGCCAATAGGCAAGATGAACAATCTCCATCCAGTTGTCCAAATGCTCTAGCTCAGGGGTTTGAAAACTGTCCATGAGCAAGTTCTGCTTACAAAATCGAAAACTATGTTCTTCATCAAACCGCAAGCGATATGCCCAATATACTTGCTCAAGTTCGAGTTCATCCTTACGCTTACCCCATAGCCCGAGCCACATCCTTCGTTTATAGATGGGTTCGTGGGTTTGCGCATCTAGCACTTGCACACTCATCAAATCGAAGGGCTTATCCTT
The DNA here is from genome assembly GCA_020629845.1 of Saprospiraceae bacterium. Classification (GTDB taxonomy): domain Bacteria; phylum Bacteroidota; class Bacteroidia; order Chitinophagales; family Saprospiraceae; genus JAAUTG01. The sequence continues at coordinate 464 of JAHDCQ010000326.1, forward strand.
CATATTCTTGCCACGCTTGGAGCGTAGGAGTCTATTTTTCCAGCAGCAAATCCGAATGACGACTTTTCGTCCATTTCCCATTTGTACCCCAAACTCTTGGGTTTGATGGGGAGCATCTTGCCCTTCAACCTCCCAGCTATCTACCTCATTGAGTTTATACTTCTTCCCATAAACTGCATTCGCTCCTCTATTATCAGTGTTTGCTGTACGGCGCGCTTGAATTTGTTGTTCGTCCAACTGCACATAAACCCTCCGATTGCTTTTCAAACGGATTACATTGACTAAGTTAGACTGCTCGTAAGTATCGGCGATGTATTCTGGGGTAGCGTATTGACGGTCTAAAGCATTCACGACCAAATCCGAGCCTAGATTTGTTTGTAGGTCTGCTAATAAAGTATTGATCTGCTTTGCCGTACATTCCCCCCGCACTTGATTCGTCTCAATACGGACTACGCTCAAAGGCAAATTCCAAGCAGCCTGTACCCCATTATACAAGGCAGAACGTGCATTTAATCCAATCACGGAATAATCATAGCCTATATCCACTGGGCGGTTTCCCTTTATTCGATTATTCGCAACATGGACATAGGAACGATCTGACAAACTTACTGAATGCGGGCAAATAACGGGCGTGCTGTCTGTATTCCATAAGTGAAACTTGCCGTCAAATAGAACAGGAAAATGCGGCTGCTTTAAACCTAGTAGTTCTTGACGAAGCTCGGTTCTATCATTCCCTCTTTTAGACGAAGCATAAAAGCCGTCTATCGCATCGTGTATACTACTATATTGATAGTGATATACGTGGCTCGTACTCAAATGCGTAACTGAATTGCTCCCTGCATTACTCCCCAATGCCATCACTAAATTCGCTAATGCCTTGCGCTTCTCAACTTTTAAGCCTAATATTGAGTGGCAGAATGTCTCGGTATTTTTATTTTTCACACCTTAAATATACCTCTTCATTCTGCTTTTGTCTTGCACACTTTTGTCCAAAGTCTAGTAGTATAAGTAATCAGACAAAAATAACTTAACAACTCCTTGAAAGCTCTTTTTACCTGACTTTTCGTTGCAAAAACTATCACTATGCGAAGGCATAACTCAATTTTTTGCGCCTCAATTCAGATAAAAACTGCATCCAATTAGTTGTCAGCTTATTTTTGTCTGATTACTTACAAAGAAAATTCCAATAAAAAATCTCCTCTCCCACAATATCCCCCATTGCTTTTTCGTCTCATTTATACTAACTTTGTAAAACAAAGTACTTTAACCAGATAGCAATGACAATAAAACATTCAGAACACTTAGATACCCTACGCGATATTCGCTCTATGATGGAACGCTCCTCGCGCTTTATTTCCTTGAGTGGTTTGTCGGGTGTAGCAGCAGGCATATCGGCATTAGCGGGAGCAGCAGCAGCCTATTGGTATTTTGGTACCCTGCCGTTTAGTGGCCCGCGTCCGTACTATTTAGATGCGAATCATATTGATAAATTGGGCTTGGATTATGTGAGTTTTTGTCTCCTAGTGGCGGCTTTGGTGGTTGTTTTTGCGATTGGTTTTGGTATTTTTTTCACTACCCGCAAAGCGAAGCGTAAAGGACAACCGATTTGGGATGCGCTCACCCGACGCTTGTTATTGAGCTTGGCGATTCCCTTAGCGGCAGGCGGTATTTTTTGTATTGGTCTGCTTGAATTGGGTCTATTTGGTTTGGTCGCGCCTGCTACCCTACTCTTCTATGGCTTGGGTTTGGTGAATGCTAGTAAATATACCTTGCCCGATATTTGGTTTCTAGGGATTAGTGAAATCATTTTGGGCTTAATTGGCGTGTTCTTTATAGGCTATGGTCTGGAATTGTGGGCGATTGGTTTTGGAATTTTGCATATTGTGTATGGGATGTATATGCACTTTAAATATGACCACGCTAAGGCGCAAAGTCGTTAAAAAGCTATCTTTGCGCCTCAGCGACTTTGCGTGAACTAAAATTTATATGAAAAAAATCATCGACAATCTAAATAAGAGCTTTGACAATCGTTCGCGATTGGGTCTTATGTCTATCTTAATGATAGAGGATTGGGTGGATTTTAAAACGCTAAAAGAACGCCTCGGCGTGACCGACGGCAACCTCGCCAGCCACATCAAAGCCCTAGAAAAGCAACAATACCTAGAAGTGCGAAAGCAATTTATTGGACGCAAACCCAATACTTCTTATAGTACTACAGAAAAAGGACGCAAAGCCTTTAATGAACACTTAGACGCTCTAGAACGCTTATTGAATATGCGAAACTAAATTTTTTTGTTCATAAACTTTGGAAAACAAAGTACTTTTAAATTATGAATTCAATTACATCAACAACGAACTATCTACAACATCAATATCGAAGGCTTATACACTACAAAGCAGGTATACTGATTTGGTGGTTGCAACGCGGTGGGGACTTGCAAGCATGTGAGCGATACCTAAATGAACTACGCCAACTCCCTATCGGTACGGTAGGGAAAACGGTAGCGATGGAACTCGACGAATTAGGTGTGCAACTTATCCCTCAATTTGAAAATCACGACTTAAAACATGCCCTTCTTGGATATGATAGAACACTAGAAGGCGAGCTAGAAATGCAAGCTTTTATGTTCGGTAATGGCAACCGTACGCTACTCTGCCTACTACCATTATTACCTAGCATACTGCTACCTCCTATCTGGCAAAAATTAATTGTAGCTTATCGAAGAGGTCGAAAAGCAAGCTCGATATTCTATCTCCAACTAGACGACTGTAAGCATCAATCACTCCTTGAGTTACGCGCTACTTATCAGCTTTAAAATACATACTATGCAAAAAGAACTCATCATCGCGCTACTCACACTAGTCGGCGCAATCGCACATAATGTTTTATTCTGGGCTACCGATTGGGGCATCAATACGCTCTTGTTTGGGCTAGTCTTGATTGGCATTATTGCCTACGCCAAACCCGAAGTCTTGCGCTTTCGCTATGCGCGTATCATTGCTATCGGTGTGCTAGTTTCAGGGCTTATGGTGACGCTGCACCATCACTTCATCTCGAAGCTCGTGTACGCGCTCTCCGTTTTTCTGCTGATTGGATTTACGCAAAGCCGCGAGATTCGATTTTTATACTATGGGAGCTTGTTAAGTTTATCTGGTTTCTTTGGTGTGCCTGCTAATTTCATCCGTCGCTTTCAAAGCTGGAAAGGCTTCGGAGGAAATGGCAGGCAGCTTTTTTATTGGCTAAAAATCGCCCTTATCCCAATGATGATTACCCTTTTGTTTTTCGCCATTTATAGCGCAGCGAGTCCAAAATTTGCGGAACTTTTTGAGGATAGTTTGATTTGGCTTGAAAACCTCCTGAGCTATTTAGGAGAATGGAATATCGGGCGCATTTTATTTTTTCTATTCGGCTTAGGCTTGATTTTAGCCATTGTCTGGTCTTCTATTTTTCAGGATTTTTATGCTACTAAAGAAGCGGCAAATCGCTTTCCACTGCTTCGCCAGAAATCGCCGCGCCCCCTGCGTAATCCCTTCCACTCTACCCTCGCCTTGAAATCTGAATATCGCATGGCAGCTTTGTGTTTAGGCTTGCTCAATGTCTTGCTTTTTTTAGTGAATACCGTGGATTTACGCTTCGTGTGGCTCGACTATGGCAACTTCAGCGCGCCAGAACTGAAGCAGTTTGTACATACGGGTACGTACATGCTCATCTTAGCAATTTTCATGGCGATGGGCGTGCTACTTTATTTCTTCCGAAAAAATCTGAATTTCTATCCCAACAATAGCCTCCTAAAGCAACTCGCTTATGCTTGGATTATTCAGAATGGCATCCTCGCTTTCTCCGTTGGAGTACGCAATTATCATTATGTGCATCATTATGGACTGACTTATAAACGTATCGGTGTGGTGGTGTTTCTGTGCTTAGTATTTTATGGTTTATGGACATTTTTCCAAAAAATTCACACGCGCAAAACCATCTACTATCTGCTTTTTCGCAATAGTTGGGCGGTCTATTTTGCCTTTCTCTTTATGACATTTTTTAATTGGGACAGCTTGATTACGAAGTATAATATTCATGCGAATACAGTACATGGAATTGGGGTGAGTTATCTCGTACACCAGCTTTCAGATAGCAACATCAGCCTGCTAGAAGCAAATTTGGAAGAACTAGCCAAGCACGATGAAAACGCAATTGTTATAGTCCCCGAAAAACGCAGACGATTTAACAGCAAAATCAAATATCAAGATTGGCGGGCGTGGAATTGGGCGGATGCTAGGAATAAAAAAAGTGAAAATGAATAATATAGAATTGAAAGTGAAAATTTATGCTTGCTTGCTGCTAGTTGCACTAACTGCTTGTAACGGTGGAGATATTTCTTATTTAGACTATCAACCTAAAAACAGCAAAGCTTTTTTGAAAGAAATACCACAAGCACTTGAAGGAAGATGGTTTTTTGAAGGAGAAAACAATGAGCGAGTTGAAATCATTATTCTAGTTAAAGATAATGACAAAGCAGAACTATTTATCAGCAGGATTGATGAAAAGCTAAAACCATATAACGAACTGGATAGAATAATACCTAAAGCTAAAATCGATTTAGAGAAGGAGCAAATTATTTTCAACCATTTTGATAGCTTTCATATTCCTGTAGCAATGGGAATATTGGATAAGATTTGTGAGGCAAAAATCATAGCAATAGAAGACCATAAGTTTGTAATTAATATTCTTCGTTTCAAGCACGCACCTGTAGATATTTGGACGACTTATATCGTCGAATTGGTCGAAAACAAGCGGGCTGATTTATTTAGCTATCGTTATGATAAGCTGAAAATACAATTATCATCTTTTAAAAAAGATGAATATTCAAAAGATAGTCTACATTATCAGAATATGGTAGACAAAATGATTTTTACTCCATCTGATGACGGCTGGTTTTCTAATGACGCTATAACAATTGATGCTAATGACTCGCAATTTTATGAGCTAATGAATAGTGATTTACTAGAAAGCATAACTCTCAAACGCATTAATACATTTGGGGCATTAGACGATTTTTATTTAGAGGAAAAAAAGAACTAAATAATGGAGCATTGAAAACAACCTCTGTTTTCAATACTCCACCTTCAATTAACGCGTCAAATACATATACCGATTCCGATCCAACTCTCTGAAAAATGGATCCGATA
>JAHDCQ010000327.1 GCA_020629845.1 Saprospiraceae bacterium
AGTAATTCTTTTCAATGGCTATTTCTAAACAGGTCAGCAATCCGTTACTATCAGAGATTTTATAAATGAAATAAAGCCGGCTTAGAATCAAGTAGGCGGCTGACAGCCGAATAACTGCCAGTACGCCTCTCTCTCCACCGTATGTACGGGTCTCGTACTTCTAACTGCACAAATTCAATACCAAGAATACCCCAAAGTCAATTCCGCACTTGGCCCAAGCCGACGCAAATCGCCTGCAATTTGAAAATCAAAAGCCAAACCAATTTTAAGCTGACTTTCCAATAAATCCAAGCCTTCACCTGCTAAAAAGCCCGCTTCTACATGTCCAATCATCGGCCAAAAGTTTTGACTCAAAGCAGGGTCGCGGAAAGGCGGCAAGGAAGCACCAACGCCCAAGCCCAACCAAAAAATCTGATTGTGCAAATAACGCGCATTGCCATCTATACGAAAACGATGCGACGTGAAATCGCTGCCCTTATCACGGAAAGGCGTATAACGCGCCCAAGAAGACAATTCCAAGAAAGAAGTCTCATCGCCTAAGCCAAAAAAGTCGAAAGGAATGTAACCACCCACCACCGCATAAAAGTGGCGCGGACGATTAACGGCAAAGGCTAAATCATCTTGTTTATTATTAAATTCGGTGGTCAATCCTAGTATTTGTGGCACAGAAAGACCAGCATACAACACATCCGAATAGTAATAGTAAAAGCCCAAATTGAAATCAGGTCGCCAAGAACTGCTCGGTATAATATCATTTTCTGGAATGAGAAAATAGCGTTGGTCGCTGCCATCAATCGAGGAAGCATCTTGCACGAAACCAGCCGCCAAACCGAGGGAAATGCGATGGTATTTTTTATAATCTAGCGCGAGTTGATAGGCAAAGTTCGCATAAGCTGATGTGCTGCTCAACGCCCCCACTCTATCCCTAGAGACGTGTCCGCCCAAAACGATATTATTGTATTCATTCACCCATTCAAAATTCACCAATTGCGTATTCGGCGACACATCAAAATTGATGCCATCCGCTATCCATTGATGCCGATTGGATACACCCACCGAGAAATTATATTCCCGAATGGTATAATTATTCGACACACTCGCTGGATTAATAACATTCCAATAATCGCGATACAAAGTATAAGGCGCGAGTAATTGCGCAGATGCGATTTGGCTCACAAAAAGGAGGAGACTGAGTATGTATAAGTTTTTCATTGTTTTTTGAATTGAACCACATAAGGCATATAAGGACACATAAGCTTATATGAACTTATATGCCTTATATGGTTTTCTAAGAAATTAATCCATTAAATAAATCACGCCGCTTACGGGTTCTATCTCTTCATTAGCATCGGTAGTGCCAGTGAAGAGGAAGTAGTACGCACCCTGCGGCAAGAGTTCGCCATTGGGATTTCGTCCATCCCAAGCTTCGGCGATGGTACTGCCGCGCCGTAAGTCAATCCCATCAGGAAATTCTTGGACATGCACGATTTGCCCCCATCTATCCACAATTTTTAGCGAAGCTTCGGAGAGATTTTTCAAAATCTGTATCGCCCAAAGCGGATTATTGCCATTCGGACGCAGGGCTTGTCGCCATGCAATCACTTCGCTATCTTCATAACGCACTTCGATGCGTACCCGCGCCCCGTCGCAGAGTTCACCACACAGACTATCGGTGACGCAAGCTTCGTAGGTAAATTCTATCGTCAAGTCGTCTACTTGGTCAATATCACGCTCGTAAAGAATGCCGCCTGTCGTATCAAAGACCACGCCCCATTCAGGTAGCGTAAGGATTTCATAATTGACCGCATCGGCTGGCAATAGGCGTGCATCGCCATCCAAGAGGAAATCTTTATTGAGCAAAATCGCGGAATTATTCGCGTTCATTTCGTATTCCTTATCCTCTAGTTCGGGTTGTGGCGCGTAGTAAATCGTCATCGTATCTATCGCTGTGCAGCCAGCCGTAAAAACCGTCCAGAAGAAGGTATTATACGCGCCAGGCTGTAGATTCCGAACGCGCGTAGTTGGACTAGAAGGATTTTCGATAACAGCAGGCGAAGTGGTCACCCAACGCCCCGTCGCGCCTGCGGGTAATACGCCTTCGAGCGTGGTTGCTCTATCGCCACAAAGAATCTGATTGTCGCCAGCCGTTACTTCTTGGGTGCTTTCATCTAGCACCACACTAAGCGGCCCAAACTGCGGCGATTCACAACCACCACGCAGATAAGAAACAAAGTAATCACCCTCATTTTCGCGCCCAAAGAAGGGAAGGGAAAAGTTAGCATTGCTAGTTTCAAAAACGCCTTGTGGGGTTTCCCAAATAAAGCCATCTGCCACGCCTTCAATAGCTGCCATAAGCGACAAACTATCGCCCAAGCATATAATGGTATTGGTCGCTTGCACTTCAATAATGGCAGGCGGCGCAACGCCAAAACGCACAGGCACGCCTTCGGAGATAGCAAGACAAGCACTTTCCAAATCCACATTTCCTGTGCCATCATTATCCCCCACGATAGCGGCGATATAATAGGTCTTTTCGGTCTGCATCAATGCCGCATCGAAACTGAAAGTTGGCTCAGAGGAACGTGCTATAATGCGATTGCCCAATTCATCCGCGCTACCATTGTGCAGTATAAATTGCAGGAGGTCATTTTCATCTAAGATTTCATTTGTACTATCATAAGTCGCGCTGACGGGTTCGGTTTCGCAGACATTGAGGGCTTGTTCTGCTAATGTCCCAACATCAGAAATACAAGTATTGACACAATCCAATTCTACTAGCAAACTCGCCTCGCAGCCATCCGCGTCGCTTACCAAAACTTGATATTCGCCTTCGGAAATATTGAATAGATTTTGGGTTGTCGCGCCATTCGACCAAGTGAAGGTGTATGGTTCGCGTCCACCTACTACACTTATGGAAATACTGCCGTTTTCCGCATCGCATTCAGGAGCAATGCTTTCTAGTAATTCTATACTTGGCGCAGTCGAAGGCAGCAGTTCGATACCTTCTGTTACAAATAAACAATCTAATGCATCGGTGATGCGTGCAGCATAGCCGCCAGCTTCCAATTCGCTAATCGTTGGCGTTTCCTGGCCACTCCCCCACTCTATGCTATACGGCGCAGTTCCGCCCGATATATCTAGCGCGATGCTGCCATTAGCTTCGCCGCAGGTCGTATGTAGTACTTCAATTTCTACTTGTAAACTTGGAGCAAAGCCAGCCGTCAATGCAATGCGTTCACTCGCGCAGCCTGTGCCTACATCCACCGCTTGCGCGAAATACGTACCTGCTTGTGGCGGCGTGAAGCTTGTGCCACGCACTAAAAATTCGCCACCTGTAGGGGCATCATACCATTCTGCGGTTTGGCTATCCAAGACATCTATCAGTAAATCGCCCAAAAATTCCCCTTCGCAGACCAATACATCTCCGAAATTAGTGGGTGGTTCTACGAAGGGGCAATTGCAATCGGGCGGCGAGATTTCTTGTACCGATTCGCAGCCTGTTTCATTTTGAATAGTCAATACCAAAGTCGCAGCAATTGGAATATTTGGAACACTTTGTAAGCCTTCATCTAAGAACGTAACTTCGCCTATACTTGGAAGTACGGTATTAAAAGTTTCCGTAGAAAAAATGACCGTATAAGTTCCTAAGTCTTCGGAACATTCTACACTTAAAATCTCTATCGTCGGAGATGGATTCTCGATTACTTCTATTTCCGTGCTGCCTTCACAGCCATTTCCATCTATCGCTTGAACGCTGTAAATGTCCGCTTCGCTTGCTTCTATACTTTCTTCATTAGACTGATTGCTCCAAATATATTCTGCACCACCGCTTGCAGTCAAAGTCGTGCTTTCGCCTTCGCAAATTTGGGTTTCGCCAGTTATGCGAATTTCAGGACTTTGGAAAATAGTATATTCTAAATCTAGTAATTCACTCGTGCAACCTGTCGCTAAATCCACCGCTTGTGCAAAATAGCTGCCTGATATTTCGGGTTGGAAAAAGACCGTTTCTTCTGCTAATAAATTACCTGCGGCATCGTACCAATTCACAATGACTGCATCATTTGTCACTACATTTAAGCCCGAAGGTTCTTCATTTGCACATAAGCTTACACTTTCGCCTTGTGGTGCGGCTACAAAGGGACAATCGCAATCGGGCGGTGCGACTTCACGCGTACTGAAGCATGGAATTTCTTCTTGCTCCACACGAATGCTAAGCGTTTCACTAATAGGAATGCCTGTGATGAGGAAAGAACTTTCTGTTTCCATAATCACTTCTCCTGCGGATGCTTGTACAAGGGCGAATAAATCAGTGGAAAAACGCGCTTCGTAGCTTTGGCGATCTTCGGAACAGTTCGTCACAATTTCGCTGATGAATGGCAATTCTTGGACAACTACTTGAACTTCCACGCTACCTTCACAGCCATTTCCATCTATCGCTTGGACGCTGTAAATTCCTGCCTCACTTACTTCTATACTTTCTTCATTAGATTGATTGTTCCAAATATATTCTGCTCCACCACTTGCAGTTAAAACGGTGCTTTCCCCTTCGCAAATTTGGGTTTCGCCTGTTATGCGAATTTCAGGAGTTGGGAAAATCGTGTATGCTAACTCTAGCAATTCGCTGGTGCAGCCCGTCGCTAAATCTACCGCTTGTGCGAAATAGCTACCTGATATTTCAGGAAGGAAAGAAAGCGTACTTTCTACTAGTAAATTGCCTGCGGCATCGTACCAATTAACTGTCGAAGAAGCATCTACCGCAACACTTAGACCGATTGATTCATCGCCTTCGCAAATACTTACATTTTGTCCATCGGGTGCATCCACGAATGGACAATCACAATCGGGAGGCGAAACGTCACGGGTAGTAATACAATCCGTGTCGGCATCTTGTATGCTAATGCTAATACTTTCCGAAATAGGAATATTGGTGATTAAATAAGAACTTTCGGTTTGTGAAATGACTTCTCCAACACTCGCTTCTACTATTGCAAAAAGATTTGTAGAAAAACTCACTTGGTAAGTCTGACGGTCTTCGGAACAATCCACGCTAAATTCGCTAATACTTGGCGCAGCATTTACAATAAGTTGTACTTCTGCACTCGTAGAACAGCCCGCTTCGTCTGTCGCAGTCACTTCATAAATACCTGCTTCGTTTACGGCAATCGTATCGCTTGTTTGTCCCGTATTCCAAAGATAATTCGTGCCTCCTATCGCTGCTAAAATCGTACTTTCTCCTTCGCAAATCACGGTATTTCCAGTAATCGCAATTTCTCCTATAATGGACTCTGTGACGGTGACAGTCGCGCTATTTTGGCAGCCATTCGCATCTATGCCCGTTATGGTATAAGTGCCTGCACCTACATTGATGCTTTCGCTGGTTTCTTCGGTGTTCCAAAAATATTCTAGCCCACCGCTTGCTGTCAAAGTCGTCGTTTCGCCTGCACAAATTTCCAATTGTCCATCAATTGTTATTTCAGGAAGTAGGAAAATGGTATATTCTAATTCTAGTAATTCGCTCGTACAGCCCGTCGCCAAATCCACCGCTTCTGCAAAATAGCTGCCTGATATTTCGGCTTGGAAAAAGACCGTTCCTTCCGCTAACAAATTGCCTGCTGCATCGTACCAATTCACAATGACCGCATCATTT
>JAHDCQ010000328.1 GCA_020629845.1 Saprospiraceae bacterium
GCTGAATCGTACTTTCATCTTTCCGAACAGCAGGGCCAGTTTGTACATCTTTAGGGGCGTGTTCTTGTATTTTTAAAGCGGTTTCTAGCATCAAAGGGCGCAATAAATCGAACGATAAACCTTCGCGTTCCGTGAGTTGATGCGCGATAGCGGCGAGATGATTCGAAAAATTATTGATAAAAACGGCAGCTACGTGCAATTTCGCCCGTTGTTCATCCGTGATACGATACACATTAGGCGCAATGCGTCGCGCAAGTGCTTCTAAAGCCTCAATTTGAGTCGCTTGTGTAGCATCTACGCAGAGCGGGATAATATCAAAATTGGCAGCACGTGCCACCGAAAATGTCTGTAAAGGATAAAACACCCCATGATTCGGAAAAGCCGTAAATGCCGTCTGCGGACAGGAACCTGATGTATGTACGACCAATTTTTTGAGTGGAATATGCTGCGCCAATTCTGCTTGTACACCCTCCACCGCGCTATCCGAAACTGCTAAAATGTATAGGTCAGCATTGGGGCGAATATTTTTGAGTTTTGTGGTATAAGTTGCGTCAATAAGTCGCGCTAAACGTCGTGCTTTTTCCGCTTTTCTGCTGAACACTTGTAGCACTTCCACGCCTACTTCCTGAAAGCGTTTTCCTAGATGATAGCCGACATTGCCGCAGCCTATTATTATTACGTTTTGTATTTGAACCATATAGTTATTTGGGTATCAAGTATTAGGTACAAGGCCCGCCTGAATGGAACGGGCAGGTATTAAGTTGAAAATACCTAATACTTAATACCTTGTACCTAATACTTTTCCAACCTCCTTTGCCACATACTAAAAAACAAGCCCAACAGCATTACTACCGAACCTAACCAGAATAGATTGATGCCTTGAAATTCAATCGCTTGCAATACGATATAATCCGAGCGCGGCGAATCGGTTGTAATCGCAAGTGGTACGCGGCGGTCTATATTCGTTTGTTTGGCGACCATGATTTCCATGCTTTCCGTTTTAGGGTCAATAGAAGCAAAACGCAGATGTAAACCTAAATCCGCCACTTCATCCTTGAGATTGAACGGACGATTGCCTCGTATCAGATACAAAGGTTTTGCTTGATATTTTCCATCAATATTTAGTACTGCACTGACCGCGATGTCGCCTTCTTCCTTATCGTAGGCAGGGTGTGTCGGTTGCTTATCAAAGCCTGTAAAGTTTAAAGCATGTCCTTGAAACTGGAACGTCTCGCCTTGTTTTACTTGGAATGTTTGATATTCTAACTCTTCCTCTGGTGCGAATAGACGGTCAAAAATTGCTTCGTCTATCTTGATTTTAGTAGTCAAGGCATTCACTTTATCAGGGAAAGAGTATAAATATTGTCCGCGCAGCACTAAGATAGGATTGGCATAATAAACTGAATCCTCGAAACTGACTTTCACTTTTGCCCCTACTGAAAGGTCGCCCTCTTGTACTACATAATCGGGATGTGTCGCACCTTGTTTGCTTACTTCCAGCACTTCCGCTTGATAGGTTCGTACAACGGCGGTATCTAAATTACTAAGTTTAATTGTATCATAAAGGGCGAAAATTTGACCTATTTCTACATCGAAAGGGGTGTATTTTAGGCTATCCTCTACGGTTTTTGCAAATTCAGGGTCAATTTCTTCCTTCGATAGTGAACTGACATGTGTGAAAATATCTTTGGTCAGATAATGCTTCGTAGAAGGATTGGTATAATCTATTTTTGTAAAATCCTTATTGTATAAAATATTTGGATTCAGCATGAAGTTCTCCACGACCTTTCCTGCTTCATCGCGTAGTTTAAAATCAAGATTGAAAGTGCGAATATGCTTGTCGGTGTCGTCACTTTCATAAGTCACTTCGTACTTATCCATGAAGGTCTTATTGTTTTTGAGGAGTACGATATTTTTCTTTAAAAAGTCTTTATCTTCACTATTTACATTGTCAAACAAACCTTGCATGGCAAAAGGATCACTAGAAATAACCGTTTTATTCAGACTAGAAGCCAAAACCCCAATTATCATCACCCCAAAACCGATGTGTGACAATGCCGCACCAACGGCTTTTTTATTGCCTTTAGCAAAGGTGATGAAATAGTCTAAATTGGCAATTATTGTAAAGAGACAAGTAGCCAATAACACCACATATTGCCACGAATGTAAATTTATCCAAAGCGACAACAGATAAGTCAAAACTGCCGTAATTGCTAATGAAATACCAATATGCGTTGCAAATTTTCGGGCATAACCGCCAAAATTCACTTCCCGATAGCGTAAATACTGCGCCACACCCGACAGCATAGAAATAAACACCGCAATCCAAAGCTGATACTTATTATAATGCACATTCGCATCATCAATCACAATACCTTCAAAAACAGGGTCGAATACCTGACGGATTTTATTATAAATCGGTAGCGAAGTAGAACCAGTTATGAGTACCGATGAAAATAGCAAGACCAAAGTCCCAATAAACATCCAAAATTCACGCGAAGGCGTTGCTTCTTCCTTCACAGGACTCGGAATAGATTTATTTCGTATCGCAAAAAGTCCAAAACCTAGCAAGAAAAAGGTAGACATCAGTATAATCAACTGTGTCTCTAAACCCATTTCCGTGAAGGCATGAACGGAAGTTTCGCCCAATACACCACTTCTAGTAAGGAAAGTGGAGTATAAAACAAAAAGAAAGGTCAGAATATAAAAAATATAAGATGTCCGTACCGAATGCCCCGTTGCATTGGCGATAAGATTGGAATGAATACCCGCCAATAAAATCAGCCAGGGAACAAGCGAGGCATTTTCCACAGGATCCCAAGCCCAGTAGCCACCAAAATTGAGGGCTTCATACGCCCACGCGCCACCCATGAGAATGCCCGTACCAAGTATACCAGCACTAAAGAGCGACCAACGCAAAGCGGGCTTCAACCATGCCTTATGTTGCTTTGTCCAAAGCCCAGCAATGGCAAAGCAAAACGGCACTACCGTAGATGCAAAACCCAAGAAAAGTGTCGGTGGGTGGATGGTCATCCAGTAGTTTTGTAAGGCAGGCGTGAGTCCATTTCCTTTTATAAGACTCAAATAATCAGCATTTCGGAAAATAGGAGCATCCATAGTTTCCCGTAGTAGCAGCAAAGGACTACTACCTACGCGCAATTCTTCCGTAACGTAAAGCCCTAAAATCATGCTGCCCAAGATGGCCTGTACGAGAGCGAGGACAGAGAGGGTAGGGGCTTCCCAATTTTTGGCAGTTAGCATCAATATCATACCTAACACAATGTGCCAAAACATCCATATCAAAAAACTCCCTTCTTGTCCTTCCCAAAAAGCAGAGAAAATATATCGCAATGGCAAATCCGAAGAAACATGCGCTTGTACATATTGGTATTCATAGTATTGATTGAGCATGATATAGAAAATAACTCCAATCACTAAAAAGATACCCAAGCCATGCGCCACAAAAGCCGAACGCCCGATGAAGAGCCAATTGTCTTCCTCGCGTGTGCCTGCGCGTTGCGTCGCAAAATAGTACGCGATAGCTGCCAATGCACTCGAAATGAAGGCGAATAAAGCGGCTAGTTGTCCAATCTGCCCTGGCAATAAATGTTCTCCGATATATTGTATGCTGTCCATTCTTTGTCTTTGGAATTTTGAATGATGGAATTGTGAATTTTGAGTAATAAGCATTCAAAATTCACTCATTTAAAATTCAAAATTATTATCCTTGCGCTCCTTTAATATAAATTTCTTCGTCCTTGTATTTCGATGGGCATTTCATTAGCATATCCGATGCGACGAATTCCTCGCCTTGCATTTTGCCTGTGATAACGATTTGCTCCGAAAGCTCGAAATCGCGTGGCTTTTCGGCTAAGAGTACTACTTTTTTCTCATCGCCGTCCTTGTCTTTTACATAGAAGCTGAAATAATTTGGGTCTTCCGCAGGGTTGTAGTACATTTCTTTATCTTTCGAGAGCTGCCCTACTACTTTTACTTTTTTGCCTGACATCGTAGCATCCGTGAACGTAGAATACGTACTCATATCATCAGCAGCGGTAGCAAATAGCCAAATTGCCACGCCTATCATCGCGATTAAAACAACAGATAATTTTTTCATAGATATTGATTTTTTGAACCATATAAGGCACATAAGTAGTCGAGTGTAAATACTTTCCGCTACTATTGGCTGCTTTTTCTGAATGGCAGCGTTAAAAATGATGACCAGCCAATGAGGATGCTCATAATTTTTGCCTTGCCCTTCAAAAAAATCAACTCAATAGCAACAGGAAATTATTTAAACTCGACTACTTAAGTTCATATAAGAAAAAACTTACATGCCTTATGTGGTTCAATAAAACTTTTGCAAATGTGCTTTAATTGAAACGAATAAATTATCAAAACTATGTCATTTCGGAACAATCAAAAGGATTCCGTACTTTCGCGTTCTAAAATGAAGTTTCATATCTCACATCTAGTATGAATAACACCGTCGTTCAATTAAGCGATGCAAATATATATCAAGGCGAGCATTTAGTGCTGCAATCTGTCAATATGAATTTGGTAAAAGGAGAATTTACCTATCTCATTGGAAAGACGGGGAGTGGCAAGTCGAGTCTTTTGAAGACCTTATACGCGGCTTTACCCTTGCAACACGGGCAAGGCAATGTAGTGGGTTACAACTTACGTGACTTGACGCGTAAAACAATTCCGCTATTACGTCGGAAACTGGGTATGGTCTTTCAGGATTTTAATTTGTTGCCTGATCGAAGTGTGTATGATAATCTATTATTTGTACTTCGTGCCACAGGTTGGAAGGACAAAGTGGAAATACACAATCGTATTTATGGCTTATTGGAGCAGGTAGATTTGAAAGGGCAAGAAAACCGACTGCCGCATACACTTTCAGGAGGGGAACAGCAGCGCGTGGTTATTGCGCGCGCATTGCTGAATGAGCCTGCGATTATTTTAGCCGATGAGCCAACGGGTAATCTTGACCCTGATACCGCAGATGATATTTTGATGCTGCTTCGCAAACTGGCACAACAGCACGATACGGCGGTGCTATTTGCTACGCATGACTATCGGGTATTACAAAATTTCCCTGCGCGCATTATTCGTTGTCGCAATCATCGCTTATTTGGAGAGGAGGATATTCCCATGTGAAATCACGCCAATTGTCGGTTAAAATCAGACGTTTGGCAGATTTTATTGGTCAGTTATAGGCAATCTCTATCTTTGCCACAGCTTGTAAGACTATGAAGTATAGCATTTTTATATTCTTATTATTGAGTAATGTTTTCTGGGCTTGTGCCCATGAAAAAACGGCAGAAACGACTGCTGAAACGCCTACTGCACCAATAGTAGGCAACGACCAAGATAAGCACGGCTGTAAGGCTTCGGCAGGGGAAACTTGGTCAGCTTTGCAGCAAGAATGTGTACGTCTGTTTGAAGCAGGAATTCGTTTACATCCAGTAGATAAAAGTTTGGATGCTAACTTAAGTGCTTTTGCAATCATTGGAAAAAATGAGGAACAAGCGGAAGTCTTTATGCCAAATATAAAGGAATCTAAAGTACTGACTAAAGCCAAAGATGGAAGTTGGAGAATGAATGACCTGAGGCTGTCCGAAGAAGGAGGACAATA
>JAHDCQ010000329.1 GCA_020629845.1 Saprospiraceae bacterium
AATACCTAATACCTAATACATAATACCTTGACAAGCTTATCTGCTTCCTCTTTTATTTCCAAAAACACTGGGTTTCGTATATTTTTATCGAATTTTTTCATATTAAATACCATCAACTTATGCTTATAAATCATTTTTTTCTACTAACATTGCTTATCTTTTAGACGACATTTTTTTCATGTTTGTATGAAAAAATAATGTTAATTAATAGTGTCAGCTTTTTAAATAGTGCTTATAATTAATTGATTTTTAGCTTTATACACAATTGTTGATGCTGCTTTACTTTCACTTTTAATTTTAATTTTTATGCGAAAAATTCAACGCAGAATTTTGCTATTAGCTGCACTCTGCACACTAAGTACAACACTTTTGCTTGCTCAAACAGTAAGCGGAACAGTAACAGAAGATACTGGTGATCCATTAATTGGTGCTAGTGTATCTGTGAAAGGTACTACAACGGGTACCATTACAGACTTCAATGGAGCTTATAGCCTTGATGTAGAAAGCCTACCTGCCACACTTGTCATTTCTTACACGGGCTACACCAGTACAGAATTAGAAGTAACCAAAGCTGGTAGCGGAAATAACGTCATACTAGCAACAGGAGTTGGTTTGGATGAGGTAGTGGTAACGGGTAACCGTGCTAAGCCACGTACCATCCTAGATTCGCCAGTGCCGATTGATAATATTGATGCTGCCGCTTTGCTATCTAGTGGTCAATTCAATATTGAGCAGATGATGAACTACAAAGTTCCATCGTTCAACTCTCAGAATCAGGCGATTTCTGATGCGACAGCACACTACGATCCAGCAGATTTGAGAGGCCTCGGCCCATCACGTACATTGGTATTGATTAATGGTAAAAGAAAGAACCAATCTGCACAAGTTTACTTGAACAGAACACCTGGTAAAGGTGAGGTTGGGGTCGATTTGAAATCTATTCCAACAGGTGCTATTGAAAGAATTGAGGTACTACGCGATGGTGCAGCAGCACAGTATGGTTCTGATGCGATTGCAGGTGTAATCAACATCATCTTGAAAGAAGATACAGACTATGACATGCTGACGGCTAAGACAGGTGTGACTAGTCAGGGTGATGGTTTCAACTTTTCAGCAGATTACAACTCTACAGTTGGAATTGGTGAAGGTAAATTGAATTTTACTTTAGGTTACTATAACCAAGGTTTGACAAATCGTGCGGGTGAAATTTCTGACACTAATGAACAGTATGATAGTTGGATTAAAGAAAATCCAACAGGTGGTATGATTGTAGGTCAGCCAGACATGGAGAAGTTAGATGTATTCACAAACTTCTCTTATCCAATCGCGGATAATGCGAAGTTTTATGCAGTAAATGGTGTGACGACAAGAACAGGTCGTTCTTTCGCATTCTATCGTGCGCCTTACTGGAGAGGTGATGTAGCGGAAGCAGAATTCTGGACTCCTGCTAACCTATTTGCAGGTTATCACCCAACTTTTGAGACAGATATTACAGATAATATGCATACAGCCGGTTTCCAATTCAAATTGGCTGGTTTCAACGCAGATTTGAGTGGTACTTTTGGTCGTAACGATGTACGTTACACGGTAAATCGCTCAGTAAATAGAGATTACTTGGCAGATCACGGTTGGTCTCCACGTACCTTCAACCCAGGTGGTTATACATTCTCGAATCGTATCTTGAACTTCGATGTGAACAGAACATTAGGAGCATCGGACAATATTGCAATTGGTCTTGGTTTGGAATTGAAGGGTGAAAACTTCCAGTCGCATGAAGGTGACCGCCACTCTTACTACAAAGGTGGTTCGGATTCCTTTGCAGGTATCAAGCCAGAGGAGGTTGTGGACGTAAATCGTAACAACACGGCAGTTTATGGTTTGGTTGATTTTGACATCACAGACGCATTGCTAGTAGGTGTAGCTGCACGTTTCGAGGATTATAGTGACTTCGGTTCTAACTTCTCATGGAAGGCAAATGCACGTTATAAGTTGGGACAAAACGGTGCGATTCGTGCATCTTACTCAACAGGGTTCCGTGCACCAACGCTACACCAGCGTTACTTAATCAACTCTCAGTACATCGTAGTTGCAGGTTCTCCTGACCCAGTACTACAAGGTACATTAGCGAATGATAATCCAGCTGTAAAAGCATTGGGTGTAGAAAGCTTGAGAGCAGAAACTTCTACGAACTTAACGGCTGGTTTGACTTATCGTATCAATAATTACCTATCTGCTTCTGCGGATTTCTACCAAATTGATGTAGATGATCGCGTACTATTCTCTTCTCAGATTACAGCACTCAACGAAGGTGATGCGATTGATCAGATTCTACAACAAAACGGTGTAGTAGGGGTGCAATTCTTTATCAACGCGGGTGAAACACGTACAACAGGTGTGGACTTAGTATTGAACTTGAACAGAGTGCCAGCAGGTAATGGTTACTTCGGTGGTGTATTATCAGCGAACTTCAACAATCCTGAGATTTTAGCGATTAACGTTCCTTCTACTCTGGACGCTGGTGGCTATGACATCTTTGACCGTCGGGAGCAGTCTTTGATTCTAAACTCTCGCCCACGTTCTAAGGTGATTTTGGGCTTGAACTACGAAATTGGTAAGCTCCGTTTTGGATTGGATAACACGCAATTCGGTGAAGTAACCGTAACAAGTGCAGATGGAAATCCTGCAAATGATCAGGTACACTCACCAAAGTTGATTACTGACTTCAACCTACGTTGGAGAATGGATGAAAATATCAACTGGACTGTGAATATCAACAATATCTTCGATGTTTATCCTGATGAGTTGTTGGCTTCTACAGGCGAAAGTGCGGGTAATCGTTTCCGTTATTCTTCTATTGTACAGCAGCAAAACTTCTTGGGTACTACATTTAATGTAGGTGTTCAAATGAAGATTGATAAGAAGAAGTAAATCCTTCTTTTTTAGAATAAAAAAATGCCTTATCTGACTTCGCGTCAGATAGGGCATTTTTTATTAAAGTACAACAAGTACCATTTTAAAACCAACCCGAATTCCGTCGTCTACGCGTAGTAGTACGCACCCCTAATGCGCCTAGCAAGCCACGCGTAAGTTCTCGTGCCACCGTACGCCCAACCTGCCGAGCTGCCGTGCTATCCATCACTTCTTCCATCATACTCTTTTCCTTCTTCGGTCGTCCGCGACTGGTGCTTTTAGCCGCTTTTTCATTTTCCTTCTGCATCTTTTCTTGATGCTCCGCCTCTTTAGCAGCTTCTAGTTTAGCATTTAAAATCTCGTACGCACTTTCGTTGTCTATATCTTGATTGTACTTCTTGATAATAGCCGATTGACCAATCAAGTGGTTGATTTCGCTATCCGTGAGTACATCCATACGCGATTGTGGTGCGCGCAATAGGGTGCGTACAAGCGGTGTTGGAATCCCTTTTTCGCTCAGAGCCGTAATCAATGCTTCTCCGATACCCATACCTGTAAGCAGCTTCGATACATCATAGTATTCCGAATCTGGGAAGTTTTGCGCTGCCAATTTTATCGCCTTTCTATCCTTAGCAGTAAAGGCACGAAGCGCGTGTTGTACTTTCAAACCTAATTGTCCTAATACGTCATCTGGAATATCCGCAGGGTTTTGGGTCACGAAGAATAAGCCTACACCTTTCGAGCGAATGAGTTTCACAATCGCCTCAATTTGGTCGAGCAAAACGCCTGATGCTTCCTCGAATACTAAGTGCGCTTCATCTATGAAAATAACAAGCTTTGGCTTATCGGCATCGCCCTGCTCTGGGAAGGTAGCGTACACTTCTGCCAACATTTGCAACATAAAAGTCGAAAACAGCTTTGGTCTATCCTGAATATCTGTAAGTCGAAGAATGGAAACCATACCTTTCCCTTCCTCATCTGTACGAATCAAGTCTTCTACCTCAAAAGAAGGCTCTCCGAAGAATAGGTCTGCACCTTGCTGCTCCAGTTCTAGAATTTTGCGCGTGATAGCACCTACGGAAACGCTCGAAACGCGCCCATAATCCGCCTCTATCTCGCCTTTGCCTTCACCAGAAATATATTGTAGGGTCTTTTTAAGGTCTTTCAAATCCAATAAAGGAATTTTGTTATCATCGCAGTATTTAAAGGCTACTGCTACGATACCCGATTGTGTATCATTGAGTCCTAAAATCTTAGAAAATAAGACTGAGCCAAACTCTGTTACGGTCGCGCGAAGTCGTACGCCTTTTTCATTAGAAAGGCTCAAAAATTCTACAGGACTCGTGCCTGCCTCAAACGGAAAACCAATGCTGGCGTGGCGTTCATCAATTTTCGGATGTCCTCCACTTGGCGCAGCGATTCCACTCAAGTCGCCTTTGATGTCCATAAGCAATACTGGAACGCCATTTGCAGAAAGCTGTTCAGCAATTACTTGTAGGGTTTTCGTTTTACCCGTACCTGTTGCACCTGCAATGAGTCCATGTCGGTTGATGGTTTTGAGTGGTACTTTCACGAAGGTGTCCGTGATACATTCTTCACCAAACATCGCGCCACCCATGATGATGCTATCGCCCTCAAAAGCGTAGCCACTATCCATATTTTGTTTGAAGCTGTCCTTATTTGCCATATTTACTATAATCAGTTTTATTTTACGATATAGTCTATTTATAGACGCTATTATAAACACTAAGGGTCACATTTAGATGCAACCCCTAGCATTATTTTGTATTTCTAATTAATCATCACTGGAGTATCGGTCATTATACTCAAGTGATTGCGATGCCGTATGGCTACATGGTAGTTTCCGGCAGATACGCCAATAAACTTTACCCCTGACGCGCCATCTGTATCTACTACGTCGCCGTCGCGTTGTACAAGCGCGGCACGTTTTGCAATAATCATAGTAGGTGTCATGGGATCACGTAATTGTACTTCTACCCAATCTACAATGGCATCGTTGCCCGTATTAACTAATAAGGATGGGTTTAACATTTCACCATTGCCTGTGCCATAAGGTTCATTTATTGGAATAAGCCCTGCAGCACGCAAGTCATCGTCCATCATGCCCATATTAAGCGGGCCTTGTAAAAATACTTTTGGTTGCAATACTAAGTTATTTATAGCGATAGTATGTCTGCACTCGGGGTCTGGATATCCCTGATGCACATCCACAAGAATGCTCGTAGCTGGTTCACTTGTTGTGATGGTATATTGCTCGCAGAGTATATTATTATTATGGGCAATAAAAGTAGACATTGTAAAGTAAGTCAAAACATTGCCGCTTACTGTGCCTGTATAAACATCTCCACTAGAGGTCATAATACTAGGAGGTGTAAAAGCATCAATATTCATTACGCCCATCATAGTGATACTGAAAGCATCAGGTGGACCTTCTAGTCCAGTATATTCGAGACAAATATCTAAAGTGTAAGTATAAGTTCCATTATCATTGATACAGCCAACTAAATCCACACTTGATTCATCACAAGCCCATAACTGCTGGGAAGAACTCAAAAATAGAAAAACTAAAAGTGTAAAAAGTGGTACAATTCGTCTGTTCATCTTAAGTAGTTTTATTAAGAAAAAATATATGTTTCTTATGTTTCCATTTCTACTTTTGCGAAGAAGGTACGTTAATT
>JAHDCQ010000330.1 GCA_020629845.1 Saprospiraceae bacterium
GACCACGTAAGTATGGGTTCGATAAGTGCGCGCAAAGCCTACAAAATCGTGCAGAATGTGGAACAAATTTTGGGTATTGAACTGCTTTATGCCGCGCAGGGCTTAGATTTTCGTCGCCCTTTGCAATCTAGTGTTTATGTGGATGCTTGTCACGCTTATGTACGCAAAACGATTCCACATCGTACGGATGATGCTGATTTGTTTATTAATGAATTGGCGTTTGTCATTGAGACGGTTCGGACGGGAAAATTGGTAGCAGCAACGAATAATGTGGCGCAGCAGCAAAGTATTGGTTTTGAGCAGCGAACGCATGAGGTGTTTGGGGTTTATTGATAAAAGTCCGTATTGTCGAGATGGTGGGCTAAAATTTTTCCCTCTGTAAAAAGTTAGCTCACCAATTCATCGGAAACATTTTGCTATTTGAATTTCAACCAGTCTAAACGATAGTCCCCACTCATATGCTTCTGATAATTCACCCCAATTTCACCAGCATATAGCAGCAAATTTGGCGGTGGCAGAGTAGCTTGATAGGTTAATGCTACATATTGCTTATCCAACAAATTTCCATAAAAATCATATTGCGCGACGACTAATTGAGTAGTATCTTCCTTTTCTTCTATCCATGATACCAATGCTTTGCCTTCGCTTTGCCAAAGTACATCTACCTTGCCTAAAGCAGCACCTTCATCTATGCGAATAGGTGTGGTAAAAGTCTCACCATTATCATCCGAAAAGGCGATTTTTACTTGTGCTTTATTGCGGGGCTTCGTAAACCAAGCAATTGCTACTTGCTTAGCTAGTGCGTCTGTAGCAGGAGCTTCTAAGGTATTTGTAGCGCGCCAATGTTCATTGGTTAGCGTTTTGGTAGGCGACCAAGTACCATCTTTATATTTGCTAATGCTAATTTCATTATTAGCATCGCGGTAAACGCTCAAAACGCCATCCTCTGTCTTTGTTATATCAAAAGGGCAAAGTCCAGCTATTTGGTCATTCAATACTGTCGATTCGTAATAGCGTCCACTTTTATCAAATTCAATGGAACGCAATTCATATTTCGAGCCAGGTTTGGGCATCATGCGCCCGTTTCCTTGATGCTTATATTTGGTATTGCGTCCATCGAGCCAAAGCGCGAGCATTCTATCATTGGACAAGGGCAAAAGCCGACAATGTCCATAAAAAGCCGACACTAATCGCTCGTTTGGGTAAGGCGTAGAAGGGTTTTCCCAAGTATCGCCACCATCCATTGATTGCGCGATATAAATATCTTGGTCATAAGGATTCCAACGACTAGAACCAAGCATCCAAGTCGTTACTAAGGCTTCGCCATCAGGATATTTTGCCAATTGCGGTGCATCAATACCATCCGTCACCCAACGCGAATTGGCATGTTTCATCTGCTTAGACCGACTCCACTTTTTGCCCTTCCATTTGGCATATTGCAAGCTCGTCGCGCCTTGTGAGTTTTCTTCTATCCAAGTCGAATAAAGTTCCTCTTCCAAGCTATGTACGCGATAAGCAGCGCGCGTCGGTTTTTCATATTTTGCTCCACCAAATTGATAAGCCGCTCGCACAAAAAAGCTACGCCCTACCCCTACATTTAGCTGATTTCCGCCACCATGCGGATTGGTACTCGTACCGCCGCCACCCGTGAGATTGACTTGCTGCACATCCAATATATTTCGTACCCCTGCTGTTAGCGTCAAGCGATTGTGCCAAAGTTGCTGTGTCAAGGTCGCATCCATCAAGGTAAAGCCATCTTGGATTTGTTGACGGGCAATATCTACGCCATTTTCCGTATCAGGCACATAGCTAATGAAGCGATCATTGCTGCGTACAAAAAGCGCGGCGCGCGTATTTATTCCTTGAAAATGATAGGACAAGCGTCCATTCCATTCCGTCGCAAATGTATAGCCTTCCACATAATCCATGTCCTCACTAAGCGGATTGTAATAGCCAATTTGGGATAGCCCTGCGCCCACTTGCCAGTCGCGCCAATGATGACTTAAGCGTAGTGTAGCACCTAGCGTTTTTGCTTCGGCTATATTGAAATAAGCAAAATGATTCGATTCAATATGTGGTACTTTCATGCCATCCTCTTCTATAAAAGGGAAAAGCTGAATTTGGTCATTTACATTATTATAAAAAGCTTGCAATTGCCCTTGCCACAGTCGCTTATTGTTCCGCTTTCGATAGCTTAAATTGGCTTGAAAATTATCCGAAGTTTCGGCTTTTAAATCCTCATTGCCCACTATAAAGTGATTCGTATCTATGAAATTCAAAAATAATTCTTTCAGACTCGGACTGCGAAAGCCTTTAGCATAGGAAGCCCTAAAATTCCAATCTTCCTTCAAACGGTATTTTAGATGAAAGGAGGGAATAATAGGCGCAGCATAGCGCGAATTTTGAGCAGCACGCAAGCCTAACTCCATTGTCAATGGCACACTCGGGCGATAACGCAGCGTACCAAAAACGGCATAATCTGCAATATTGCTTTGGTGTGGCACAGGCGAATTTACATCATGGATGCGCTGCCCTGAAGCGTATTCTTTATTCAAATCAATACCTACTTGAAAATTGAAGCGGCTGTCTTGAAATTTACTAGCAAAAACCGAGCGTAGCATCCAAAGCTCAAAACGCGTCGTATCGCTATTGGACTCGTGAAAAATATGTTCATTTTGATTGAAGTTGGTACGATAATTATGGACTTTGCGGTCAAAATCATTATAGCCTAATACCGTTTGCCAGTAGAAATTTTCGCCAATACTTCCTTCGTGTGAAAGACTATGATTAAGGCGGCGCGTGAGGTAAAAATTATCGTAAGCGTATGGCTCGAATGAAATACGTCGCTTATTGCCTAAATCCTGCACTTCTTCATCCAGAAAGGAGAATTGATAACGCAAAAAGTGGTCGTCCTTGAAACTATGATGTACTCCTGCATTTGTATAGGATTGACGTTTGGGATTCCAGGGCAAATTGCGAAGCGTATCGGTACTAAAACCATTAAATTGATCGTAGCCTGTATTCAATCGAAAGAGCCAGTTTTGCTTCGGGCGATAACCTATATCTAGCAGACTAATATTTTCGCCACGGCTTTCTATTTGTTGGCTAATTTGAAGTTGAAGCGTATCTATTTGCGACTTTTTACTGATTAAATTAATCACGCCCCCAAGCGCGTCTGTGCCATACATTACCGACATTGGTCCTTCAATAATTTCGAGGCGTTCGATATTATTGAGGTTAATTTGGCCTAAATCAATATTACCATCCAATCGCCCAATAATAGGTACGCCATCCATCATTATTTTCACATTCTCCCCACCTACACCGAGTAAGCGTAGGCTACTGCCCGTTATCAAATCTTGCTGAACGCGCACATTCAGGTCTTGCAAAAGCAATTGTTCTAGGTTGGTCGCGCCTTGCTGTTCGATGATACTTCTATTGATTGTGCGGATATTTTGTAGGGCGTTTTTACTATCTGTTGGAGCATATTGTGCAGTCACTACAACATCCGTTAAATCAATGGATAGTGCAATATTTCCAGAGTCAGGTTCAATTTTGGCATCTTGCTTATCCAACTCCTCAAAGTTTGGGAAAGGAATGTCCTGCGCGTATAGGATTTGCACAAGACATAAAAGAATTAATGAAAAATATATTTTAACTCGAATCATTAACTTGATTTTCTCAATAGTAGCTGCAAAATTACAAATCCATCTATAAGGAGTTGTCTTATTTGTATCATTTCTACCAATTTCACATTTTTGTAGATGGAAGATAAAACATGAACCCTCCAAAAGCCATTATTATAGTATCTTCCCCTGAGATGAGCTAGAATTATCTTTTATTCATTTTTTGAAATAAATAAGGCTTTCGAGCAGCACAAAACCTGTTTTTTGCTAATAAAAGGGATGAGAGTATTTCTATAATTCAAACTCAAACCACAAACACATATAAACGTGATTTTATGAATGTACGATTACAACTATTATTTATCTGTTGTGTAGCTAGTTTGTCGCTTAGCGCGCAAACCAGCACTTTTCAGGAAGTGTATGATATCATGCAACAGAAATGCACAGGCTGTCACGAGGGCAATTCTCCACAAGGTAACTTAGACCTTAGTGGCAATATGACAGAGGTATATGCCAATATCGTGGAAGCAGTACCGACGAATCCTTCGGCACGTGCTAAGGGCTTCCGCCAAATACGCCCAGGCTATGCTGATGATAGCTATTTATTACACAAAATCGCTAGTGCTGATTGGGACGATAGATATGCACTTGAAGTCGCGGATGGCAATCTCATGCCCCCTTATCCGCTTGAAGCATTAAGCAAAACGGAAATGGAACTCTTCCGCCAATGGGTAGTGCATGGCGCGCCTTTCGATAAAAAAGTGGTGGAGCGTTCCTTGCTAGAAGATTATTATGAAAATGACAAAGCCTTACCACCTTCGCCAGCCATTGAAGCACCCGACCCGTCCGAGGGTTTTCAGGTGCGACTTGGGCCATTTTTCTTAGCTCCGCTAGAAGAAATTGAAGTATTCAGCAAACATCAAATGGACATTGAGGAAGATGTGGAAGTGCACAAATTGGATTTAGAATTTAATGTCGAATCGCATCATTTTATTTTGTATAAAATGGATGAACAATCGGCTGCCAATACGCGCGAAGGTTTGCGTCCTTTGAATGAAACTTCCTTCTCCATGATTGATAATCAATTGGTATCGGCTTGGCAAGATGCGACCTCCTATTCTTTGCCTGAAAATACCGCTTATCGCTTCGTGAAGGATGATGTATTGGATTTGAATTATCACATCAAAAATTATAGTGCAGAAGGCGTTTTAGCAGCAGAAGTATTCTTAAATATTTATACGCAGCCAATGGGTACGGCAGCTAAGGAAATGTATTCCATGCTCTTACCGATTGACTTTTTGGGACTCTTTCAAGGCCGTCGCTTAGGCTCTAGTTTAGTCATTCCACCAGATGGACAAGAGCATACTTTCTCTGATCACGTTTGGATTCCGCCTTTTGGTGGTGGACAAAGTTTTCCTTCAGAATGGCATGTGTGGCAACTCTCCACGCACACCCACGAACGTGGTGTAGATTATGACATTTACCTCGCTGACCCGTCTGGGCAAAAGGGGGAACAACTCTACGAAGGCTATTTCAATTTCGATTACGTTTTCAATCAAGGCTTCTATGATTGGGAACATCCTGCGGTACGACTATTTGAACCACTAAAACCGATCAATATGGGCTTTGGTGGCGGTCTGATACATGAAGCTACCTATGTGAATGACACCGATAGAACACTCCGTTGGGGCGACACTACCGATGATGAAATGATGTTGATTTTCATCCATTTCACGGATGGTCCAGTACCTATAGTTGGCGTAGAAGAAACAGATTTAGCGAATACCAATGCCTTCAAAGCTGCGCCGAACCCTTATCAGGGCGAAACGACCATTAGCTATACGCTGCAAGACCGACAAGACGTGCGCCTAGAAGTGTTTGACTTATTGGGTAAAAAAATACAAACGATTCATAATGCACCACAAGCCGCAGGGAGTCATGCATATCCATTTAGCGCAAAGCAATTGGGC
>JAHDCQ010000331.1 GCA_020629845.1 Saprospiraceae bacterium
CGGTTTTCACCTACTTGGAACTCCGCTGTTTGTTCAAATACTTCGCGTCCTTTCATGTCGAATACGCGCAAACTTGCTTGCATATCTTGCGGTAGTGTGAACGCAATGGTAGTGCTATTGCGGAATGGATTTGGGAAATTAGTTAAGCTAATTGCTTCTTTCATTTCCGTTCCACGACGCTCTACAGCACCATCTATATTAGAGCTGCAAGGCTTGAACACGACATTGTCAATGCCATAGTCGTTATATTGATTGCCTGCTTGCGTTTGTACAATTCTAACACTAACACTTCCGCTAGAAGGAGCTGTCCAAGTATCGCTAAAAGTATTCCAAGTGTCTTTTGTTCCTTTCCAGTTAGGCGATACAGTTGCGCCATTGATCTGGACAACTAAAGTTGGCGCGTCGCCACCTGATACATTTGGATAGTGATCGAAGCCGAATTCATAACTTGTGCCAGCCGTTACGCTGATTCCTTGTTCCCAAACGACAGAGAAATTGCCACTTGCACCATCAATAATCATGTATTTGCCAGATGAGGTGATATTTCTCCATAGCGAATTATTACACTTATCTCTAGCGTTTGCTTGTATGCAGTAGCTTGCTGAAGCACAGTAGCATTTTTGAGGAAGACTACTTGTAAACGCCCAATTGCCACCTTCAAAATCGCCATTTTTTACTAAGTTTTCTCCATCGCAAATGCCGCTCGTATCACATTCTGGAATGATTAAACGTATATCTTCCAAATGACAGCACCAATTACTCTTTGGATCACGTAAGGTGATTTTTAGTGTCACCGTCGCGCCTGTACTAAGACTATTGGTACAATCTTCGATATCAAAGCTAATATTCTGAATACCTGTTCCTATGCTAGGTACTGTCATTACATTGCTGGTGCAGCCTGAAAATGCTGTTCCAAAAGGAGAAAGGATGGTAATATCTGCTGCTAAACCTCCCATACCAGAGTTATTCAACAAGGGTAAATTGACTGCATATATTCCATTAGTAGCTGTACAAGTAACTTTTATGTCATCCGCTATAGCACACGGGCAATTTTCAGTATTTTGATTTATAAATTCTACATACTGTACTGAATTAGTAGCATCAATTGTGATGGTTCTAGTTGCACCTCCAATTGCTTGCCACGGACTGTTTACAGTCTCTGTAATGGTATAGGTGCCGAATGGTAATTGGCGTAAAATCAACTCTCCAAAACTATTCGTCGTTCCCGTATAACTTTGTCCAGTTGCAGTATTCACTATTTGGAATTGCCAGCCTGCATTACCTAGTGTTGGTGGGGTATTTTCGTCGCAGTCTTTATCCAAGAGCTTCTGAATACTAAGTGTACCTCTGCCACAACAGCTTTCTTCTGGATTAGAATTGAGAATAGTGTTTCTGCCCGTGATGTCTCGAATATCCGTTTGAACTGCATAGCCCATTGCCACACTTTGTGTATTGAGCATTTCAAACTCCAGATGATACGTGCCAGTAGGTAATGCAAGCGTTCGCTTAAATGGTGTATCGGTATTGAATCCAGCAGCAGGCGTAGTGGCTAGGGTCATTATTGGGGGAGCAAGTGGATTGTTATCATCGTATAGTCGAAGTGCACCTCGGTCGTCTGCACGAATAATACCTTCAATACAAACTTCAGTAGCGGTGCATACACAGAATTCTCTACGAATACGCCAGGGTTGTGAACGGTCGAGGTTGTTGGCACCAAAAGAACCATTGCCTGGCACTACATTCAGGATACCTGCCCCAGCAATGGTATTCCAATTATTTTGGTAGGGCGTTATGATGTGCATATCGGGTGGAGTACAAGTACTAGGTGTAGTGGTAGGTGGGCAGTTGATAAGTTGCCAAAAGGGATCTACTGTACCAGTAGAAAGTAGATTACCATTTCCATCTGTACCTGTACTTACATTCAATTCTGAAGTTGCGTCACATAATTGTCCATTATCACAGACGCTAGGAGAAGGACACAAGTTAGCATTATCTAACTTGAGTGCTTCTATATTTTCTCCCTTAATGTATTCAGGCACTTCAAGCCGCACCGTTTCTAACCCAACACGCACTAGTCTAAGCTCAAACTCTTGTAGGTTATGCTCTAATTTTTCTGTCATGCACGAGTTCAAGTCGCCATCCACAATTGCCACCAATGCATCCATATCTCCGAATCCGTTTGCATTGCCCTTACGTCCATCGGTATATACAATGCGTCCGCTTGATTGGTCATAAGTAGGATAACCTCCTAAAAATTCGCTTTCATTTTGGTCAAGCATCTTTGTCCAAACAAGCGTAGGGGTTTGTCGAGCTTGCTTGTTCAATTTATACATTACCCAACGCGTTTTGCCGCTCACTACCGTTTCGCCCATTATATAGTAGGAAGTCACATTCCCGTTCGTAGCCCCTTTGTGAATATCAATGAGATAGCTGGATTGTGGGATTTCCATTGCCCATTGCAAATTACCACCTGGGGCTACTTCCATGATGATGCCTCTGGTTCTGCCACCAGCATTGCCCACCATTATCTTGTTATTTCCATCTAAAACGCCTCTGCGTAGCAAGCTTCTACCCCCTACGCTTGGGCGCAACTCAAAGGCTTCTTGGTAGTTTAAGCCGCCATTTACAGTTACGAAAATGCCATGTCCATTTGAGCCATTATCGCCCATCATTGTCCAACGGCTCCAGACATCCTGCATGAAGCCTGCCGCAAATTGATGGTCGAAATTGCCTTCATACTTTCTACTAGAACTAATATTGCAATTGCGATCAAGGGTATGTAAGCTAATATCGTCGCCACCTGCTAAATCTATACCATGCAATAGATAGTCGGAGGTGTTGGCGCGATATTTCACATAGTTAAAGCCCTGCCTACCACCTGCTAGTCTGTAGTATTTGATGCAATCGGTTGTGAAGGAGTTGCCTGTATCTACTAATTTCCAGACAATGGAACGTTGTTGGTTGCCTGTACGTCCTGTGAGTACGAAGTTACCTCGTCCATCGGTCGCAAAGTCGTTAATTGATGTACCTGATTCGAGTCGTGCTTGCCAGATAACATTACCTGACATATCCATCTTTACAAAGTGTGATTGTCGTGCATTGATATTTGTGCTGTTATTGCCCAATGCATAGATGTGATTGTTGTGTACCTGTGGGTAGTATAGTGTATTATACCCAGCGTCTCCATACATTTTTACCGTTTGTGCATTGGTAAAATTAGAACAGAGGCACAACAGGAGTGCGGAAAAAATGCCATAGCAAAGCCACCTACAAGCAGCTCGCTTGATGATTAATGTTCTCATTGTAATGAATTATTATGAAAATATGGTTTACCAAAAAATTGGTTTTCTGGATTAAAGCGATTTCATTTGGATTGCCTTGAGCGAAATTTTTATATCTCTATGGTAATCGTAACATCCACCTTGAAGATGGTGAATTTAATGACGATTGTAATATCTATATGTAGCTTTCTGCTTTTGATTACTAACTCATCAAAGCTTTCTTCTAGGTTTAGTGCTAGAGCTTGTTTATGTAGTTGCTCCACTTTCTCCAGAGAATTTATCAATTCTAAATCTTTAGGGGCATGTTTTTTAATCATGCTTTTAGCGTTTTCAAATCCTTCTGAATGAATAATGATTTTGGATTGTTTTTCGCTAATACATTCTGATTGAGCGCTCATTGAAACTTATTTATAAATTAAAATCCTACTCTTTTTAGGCTTTTCGGATGCCGCCTTGAATGGTTTCCATTAACATACACCCCTATATCCCGTCTCGATATAGCATCTTAACCGATTGAAATGTTAAAAAGTGTTAAAAAAAAGAAGTGTTGATTTTGAAGGTTTCTACTTATTGCTTGAACGTTCGCCACGCCATCAAGACAATGAATGGAATTATTCCAAGCAATAGCCATCTCCAAGCGAAACTGGGTTCTAGTTCTAGCATGCCATTTGCACCAATGAAAACCATACCTGACCAATAGTAAGGACTTTGCCGAGATAAGACACTACTGTCGAGATAACCGACTTTAGCTAAGTGTAAGGCTTCGGATTTGCTTTTGCCTTTTGCTAGATGCTCAAAAAAAGCCGTTACTAATTGAGAGGTAGATTCGTTATTCACTTTCCAAAATGTAGCCACTAAGCTAGGCGAGCCTGAATAAGCAAAAGCGCGGGCAATGCTCATAAGTCCTTCGCCACTACGTGCGTCACCGAGCGCCGTTTCACAGGCACTAAGTACTACTAAATCAGCTGGAATAGCTAGGTTATAAATTTCGGGCAATAGTAAAGTGCTGTCTATAAATTCTATACTAGGAGTAAGCGCGTTAGCGTCTGCTTGAGCATGTGTAGAGAAATGCAATATGCGAAAATCTTGAAATTGATGCAGAAAATTTTCGAGAGTAGCTTGTGTTTTAAGCAATTCTTTGGATTCAGCATAATTTAGTTGTTTAGCAGTTGATTCGCTATATTTCAAGTAATCTTGTCCACGCTCTCCTTCGGCAAAGACAGGGATTATACTCAACATAGCGCGCTTGGCTTTGCTTGATAAGGCTTGTTGATATAGAAGTGTATTAGTGGAAAAGGCATAATCTATTTGTGCTTTGCGAAGCAAGAATGGAATTCCCCCTTCTGTATGATCTTGTGTCAAAAGAGCATCAAAAGGGCAAGTATTTAGGATGCCATCGGGAATAATAGTTAACTTTAATAAAGCATTTTGCTCTATAGCAAGCCTAATACGCTGAGGAAGTAATTGTTGATACAATTGATGGGCTAGTTCATAAAATTGTGCTGGATTATTTTGGAAGGCTATTCTATCACTAGCCCATTGTTTAAACTGGACCAAAGCAGTTTGCAAATTTGTATCTAAGTGTATTCTTTCAAAGGTAATGTGAGCATCCGTATCTATAACGAGACAATATAGATGGTCTTCCGACTGGAAATACTCTAGTAAAATCCCATTATGGTTTTTTAGTAGTTGTGCTACATCTTGCACTTTAATTTCCGAATTTATCTGTTCTCTATAGTTCGGATATTTTGTTAGGATGCGTTTATTTACATCATCTAGTTCTTCTTTAAATTGGAGTAATTGTGCAGCTATTGCATCAGTATTGTTAGTCGTTAAGCTTATTCGTTCATAGTAAGCAATATAGTTTTTCAGTTCTTGTTGTTGGATAAACAAAGAGTCATTAGTCGCAATATCTCGCTGCAAAAAATTGGCTTGAATAGCATCCAATAAGATAGTAGACTTAGATTGCTCTGCCGTTTGGAAGGCTTTGGTCAGATAATCTGAATTTTGAGTTGCTTGGTAGAGCATAAATAAAACTTCCATTGCTTCTCCCTCGCGCCCCCGACTATCACTTTGTAGTGCAATTTTCTCGGACTCTACTTGATAGGTTTGGCGAAGGAGTTGCTCTGTTTGATGAGCGAGTTGGTGGCAAATCAAGGCACTTTCTAGTGCTTTCAAGTCTTTATTTTCTAAATAAAGCTGTTTCAAGGCTATTGCTTTTCCTGTTAAAGCTTCAAAAATGGTGTTTTC
>JAHDCQ010000332.1 GCA_020629845.1 Saprospiraceae bacterium
GCATATTGTTGAAAGGAAGTATTCGGAATGAGAAACTAATAACTATACCAATTAAACTTGTTCTTTCAACTGCCTTTAATTGGTATAGGATTGTGTATGAAATAAGTTCGTAAATTTAGAGTAGCTAGTTTTGTTCTTATTTTTGCTTTGAAAATGAGAGTTTATCTGGATAAGTGATTATTTTCAAAGTGAAAATAAGAGCAAAAGAAGCAGTATAAATTACGAAGTTATTTTGTACACAATCCATAGTTATTAATTTCTCATTCCTTCGATAGGTGGTTCTCTAAATTCAGTTCGTCAAAATATATAAAAATGATTAATTTATTAACTTTGTCACTTGTGAGCTTTGTTAATAAATTAAGGAATCAAAGACCGACACATGAGATACGTCAATTTATTCTTTTTACTTGCAATTTTATTTACCACAGCTTGTGTATCCACAAGCCGCTTTGAGGAGATGCGTGGTGCGAAAGATTACTGGGAAAGCGAAGCTGACCAAGCCGACTCCTTACGCCGAGAACTCACCAAACTAGAAGAAGATATTCGGCAAACAAATAAGCAGCTAGAAGAAGCTTATCACGACCAAGAGCTACTAGAGTCAGCTAATATGAACTTGAGTCGAAATTACCAAGACATCTTGGAACGCTATGAGGAGCTGGTAGGACAGGATACAAAGATATATGAGAACTTCTCTTTGGAACGCCAGACGCTATCAGAGGATTTGGCTGCCGAACGCGCTATATTAGATCAGCGGGAACGCGAATTGCGGGATTTGGAATATGCACTACAGCAGCGCGAAGCACAACTCAATACAGTAAATTCGAGTGTAGATAATATCCAAAATCAACTACAGGTGCGCGACCGTCGCATTAATGAATTGATGAGCTTATTGGAGCGACAAGGGCAAGATATGGAAACACTACAAACCAGAATGCGTAGTGACTTCCAGGATTTTTCTTCCGATGAACTCAATGTGACCAATCAAAATGGTCGCGTTCGATTAGCACTTAGCGAACGCCTCTTATTCGGTAAGGCGAGCGATAAAATCAACTCCAATGGTCGTTCAGCTATCCGCCAGATTGCACAAGCTATCAATACAAATCCTGATTTGATTGTATGGGTGGAAGGACATACCGATTCAGACGGTACGGCTGCTTACAATTGGGACTTAAGCACACGTCGAGCTACAGCAGTAGTAAAAGAGTTGATAGTAGGTGGTGTAAATCCTGCTCGAATTACGGCTTCTGGAAAAGGAGCGTATCATCCAATAGCTTCTAATGGCACCGAACAGGGTAAGGCACAAAATAGGCGGGTGGAAATTATTCTTTCCCCTAATGAAGGGGCAATTTGGGATACAGTAGGCAATCGCTAATTTAACGAGCACTATTCGCACCAAAGCCAGTAGTAATATCTAATGGACGTTTAATACTTTCTTGTAAAGAAATGAAGGTTTCCGTTCGTTGGATACCAGCTATTTTTTGAATTTTTCCGTGTAGCACTTCTCGGAGGTGCTTGGTATCACGACAGATGATTTTTACAAAGATACTGTAATGCCCAGTAGTGTAATGTGCTTCCACTACTTCAGGTATCTTTGTAAGCCCTTCTGCTACATCGTCATAGAGCGAACTTTTTTCAAGATAGATGCCTAAGAAGGCACTCACATCATAGCCTAAGCGATTATAGTCCACTTCTAATCGAGCACCTTTTACGATTCCTAATTCTTGTTCCAATTTTCGCATCCGCACGTGAATCGTTCCGCCGGAAACGTACAAACTCTTGGCGAGACTAGTATATGCTTGTTTTGAATCTTGCATAAGCATAGCCAGTATTTGCCGATCGAGATCGTCAATTTCAATTTGTTTGCGCATCTTAAGTCAGGATATTTCTAGATAACTAATTGACAAAATTAATATAAAATGTATAAACACTTATATATAAGATTAGGATTTTAGGTATGTAAATGTCATTATTACTGAAATGTTTAAAAAAAATAAAAAATTTTATAGCTCCTTCATTTTAAAGGCTAGACCAATAAAATAAAGAAAAAACCAAATTTTTTTTGTCATAATGTTAAAATTTCCAATTTTTGGACTTTGATTATTGTATTTTTTTCCACTAAAAATCATCGCCCAATGCAAAATCTGCACTACGCTGCATCCATCTACCACGTGTGAAATCAGGGAAAGCTATTGGCTGACTCCCCGTAGCAATGGATTGCTCTGAAAGTGGTGTTATAGCCAACCAAGTGGCAGCATCATACACATCGAAGGGAGGTCTTTGATTTGCTTTCACACATTCTACAAAAGCATTTAGTAAGAAGAAATCCATGCCACCATGGCCTGCACCTACTGCTTTTTGTTCATATTTTTTCCAAAGCGGATGGTCGTACTCTTTTAGATAAGGCTCTGCCTCTTCCCAACGATGATTAGGGCTGCGTCCTTCTATATGAATCGAATCATTGACATCCATCCAAAGTCCCTTAGTGCCTTGCACTCGGAAGCCAAGCGAATAGGGGCGTGGCAAATTGGTATCGTGATGCAGTACAATGGTTTCGCCATTGTTGGTTTGTAATACCGTTGTTACTTTATCGCCTAGCTTAAATTTCACTTTTGCATTCGGGTGTGCTGCACCGCCTGCTGGATGTTCTACTATATATTCGTGCAAACCACGCGCTTTAGAAGCGGTAGAAGTAAGCTGCGTAAAGCGATTGCCCCGATTGATATTAATGAACTGTGCTACTGGCCCAATACCATGCGTAGGGTACAAATCGCCATTCCGATAAACAGAATGTTGCGTACGCCATTTGGCTTCACTAAATGCTTTTTCGCCAAACTCTACACCGCCACCATAGGGCTGCTTTCCGTCGTTAAACTTCACCGCACGCAGATCATGTTGATAGCCACCTTCTAAGTGGATAAGTTCGCCGAAGAGCTGCTGGCGAGCCATATTGAGTACAGCCATCACATCGCGGCGATAGCATACATTTTCCAGAAAAAATAAGTGCGTTCCTGTTCGTTCTTGTGTATTGACTAGTTCCCAGCATTCATCTACCGAAAACGCTCCACATACTTCCACGCCCACATATTTACCCGCCTCCATTGCAGCTATAGCCTGCTCCGAATGGAATCGCCACGGACTAGCAATAATGACTGCATCAATGTTTTCTTCTTGCAGCAGGTCTTTATAAGCCGCTTCGCCTTTGAAAATTTTAGGCATGGCTTTTCCATTCTTTTCAAATAGTTTTTTGGTGCGGTTTATCATTTCGTCGTCCACATCACAAATAGCGACTACTTCGCAGTCGTCGCGTTTATGGGCTAAATGGATATGACTCTGCCCACGCAAACCACTCCCGATAACTCCAATATTGATTTTCGATTTCCAGCCCATAGGCTTAGGGTTGGTTTTAGCATTTGCTAAAGTAGGGAGGGCAACACCTGCGCCTGCCAGTAAAGAGGTTTGTAAAAATGTTCTTCTATTAAAATTAGGATCCATATGCTGAATTGTTTGCTTCTTTGTCCATTCTGATGCACTATTGAAAGTTGGCAAAGAACGACCTGTGAAATGAAGAATACCAAATATAGGGTAGAAAGCTTTTATTTTTAAAAAATTCAGTAGAAACCCTCTACAGCATTATGTAGTGAAGGAACTAGAAGTGGCATAAGCATTAACAATCAACATGCTAATATTTCCTATCTTCGCAGCGAAATTTGATAGCGTAGTTTTTGGGATTTAGTTTTTGAGCAATGCAAGCATTTCTAAGAAGCTATTTAAAGATTAGAATACAATATCCCAAAGACTGAAAAGTACAACAATGAAAAAAATATATGTTTTGCTCTTTGTGCTAAGTGGAATACTAGCGCAAGCA
The DNA here is from genome assembly GCA_020629845.1 of Saprospiraceae bacterium. Lineage (GTDB taxonomy): Bacteria > Bacteroidota > Bacteroidia > Chitinophagales > Saprospiraceae > JAAUTG01. The sequence goes on from JAHDCQ010000332.1 coordinate 3,866, forward strand.
CAAGAGGCATTGGAAATCGTTCCCATTGAACCAGAACAATATGCCAACACCATTACCGCCAATGACTTACGTCAATTGCTTGTCCTATTGGCATCCGACCAGTTTGAAGGACGAGAAACTGGAACGCCTGGGCAAGTAAAAGCTGCGCGCTTCATTGCAGATAAGTTTCGTGGATTTGGCCTGCCAAAAGTAGACATAGATGAGGACAGAAGCTACTATCAGCGCATAGTATATAGCAGTGAAGGTTGGGATAGTATCGCTATGAGCGTAGGTAGTAAAAATTACCGTCATTTATGGGATTTTTACAGCTTTGCTACTAAAAATAAGGATTTGCCATCGGCGCGCATGAAAGAGCTGACCTTTGTGGGCTATGGGATTGAAGACAATCGCTACAACGATTACAAGACGGTGAACGTAAAGGGTAAAAATATCATCATGTATGGTGGTGAACCAATGGATGCTGCTGGCAATTCGCTCATTACAGGCACAAAAAAAGTATCCGATTGGTCTACGGATATGGATAAAAAACTAAAACTTGCCAAGCAAAAAGGCGCAAATTTTGTCTTTGTCATTGACCCTAACATAAAGGAAAACATCCGCGAAAATCGTCGCTTCCTGCTAGGGCGTGGTATGAGTATTGGAGAAAGTAAAACCAATCTGGATGATTACCCAAATCATGCATTTATTTCCTCTACGGTGGCAAAAGAAATGATGGGAAAGAAAGCCAAGAAAGTTATCAAATTCCGAGATAAAGCGAAGGCTAAAGGAGGCGTGAAGGCATTTAGTTTCCCGACGACAGTATCTTTGGCGCAGCGTAAGTTTATCCGAAAACTAGAAGGTTCTAATGTATTGGGGTATATCGAAGGCATTGATCCGAATTTGAAGGATGAAGTCGTCGTGATTACAGCGCACTATGACCATTTAGGCAAGCGCGGTAAGGACGTTTTCAATGGGGCGGATGACAATGGTTCTGGTACATCCACTGTTATTGAAATAGCGCAAGCATTCGCAGAAGCAAAGAAAGCAGGCGATGGGCCACGTCGTAGCGTATTATGCATGTTGGTATCAGGAGAGGAAAAAGGCTTGCTAGGTTCTAAATATTATACTGAATTTCCCACTTTTCCATTGGAGAATACCGTAGCTAATGTAAATGTGGATATGGTTGGGCGCGTGGACGAAAAACATGCCGACAATCCAGATTATATCTATGTCATTGGTTCGGATAGATTGAGTACCGAGTTGCATGAAATCAATGAAGCAGCGAATAAGAAATATACAGCCTTAGAGCTGGATTACACCTACAATGCAGAGGACGACCCGAATCGCTACTACTACCGTTCGGACCACTACAACTTTGCAGAAAAAGGGATTCCCGCTATTTTCTATTTCAACGGTACGCATGCAGATTACCACCAGCCATCGGATACCGTAGAGAAGATTAATTTTGAGAAGATGGCAAAAGTCGGTCAGTTGGTTTTCTATACCGCTTGGGAACTCACTAATCGCGACAAGCGCATCGAAGTAGATGTGCCACAAAAAAGCGAATAGATTATTCGCTATCCTTATGTAATGAACGAGCGACAACATTCAATTATAGTTCGCTCGTTCATTATAAACCATTATCTCTTGACATTTCCCCGAATAAACCCCATCTTTACA
>JAHDCQ010000026.1 GCA_020629845.1 Saprospiraceae bacterium
TTTTAAAATATCAGAAATTATCATATACATAATTTTATATGTTCACGAGTAAAACATTATATGCTAAGAATTTCAAAAAAAATATACTTTAGGAAACTACTCAACACACAAAACTGTTACGTCTATTGAATAAACCAATTTTTTTACCTAAAATTACTCCTATTAACAACTCTCCAAACGAGGTGTTTCGAAATGTGCAGAGTGGGCAATTATAAATCAAACCCTTAGCGAGGAAATAAGATACAGAGGAGCTAATGAAATTAATAACAAACTATGTCTAAATTAAAAGGCAAAAAATTAACTGCGCGACAGTTAAAGCAAGAAATCCTAAAACTCTTTAAGCGACACGATAAAAAGCGGTATAATGCCAAACAAGTTATCAAAAAATTACGCGTAACGAATAGCAAAGACTCCGCTCAAGATGCCCTTGAAAAACTTGCTCAAGATGGTGTACTCGTTCCAATTTCAGATAATAAATTTAAATTTAATAAGGCCAATGAAGCTGTACAGGAACGAGAACTACATGTCGGACGTGTGGATATGACAAGAACAGGCTCTGCTTACATCATCTGTGATGACTTGGAGGACGATGTACATGTATCCGCAAAACGCACGAATGGCGCACTCAATGGCGATATCGTAAAAGTAGCAACTTGGACACCGCGTGGTCGCCGAAAGATGGAAGGCGAAATTGTGGAAATCAAAGAACGCGCACGCGAACACTTTCTCGGCACACTCCGCCTGACACGCAAATATGGTATAGTGATGCCCAACGACCACAATATGCCGATGGACATCATGGTGCAGCATGAAGATACTATGGACGCAAAAGATGGTGAACTGGTAGTAGTGCAAGTACTAGAATGGCCCGAACGCCATAACCACAGCCCAGTGGGACGCGTGACATCCGTACTTGGAAAACTTGGCGATAGTGATGCAGTAATGAAGAGTATTCTGATAAATAATGGCTTCGATTTAGAATTTCCAGAAGAGGTAATTGCAGCATCAGAACGCTTGAAGGATACCATTACAGAAGCAGACCTAGAAATGCGACGCGATATGCGCGAAGTATCAACCTTCACAATTGACCCCGATGATGCGAAAGATTTTGACGATGCCCTTTCCTTGCGCTATCTCGATAATGGACATTATGAAATAGGCATCCACATTGCCGACGTAACGCACTATGTGCGACCAAATACCGCTTTGGACAAGGAAGCTTTTGAGCGATCTACTTCGGTCTATTTGGTAGATAGAGTGCTACCGATGCTCCCCGAACGCCTCTCTAATGGTTTGTGTTCTCTGCGCCCTGATGAGGACAAATTTACTTTTTCAGCCGTATTTGAGTTTGATAAGGATGATAAGATACAAGCGCGTTGGTTTGGCAAAACATTGACCCACTCCAATCGCCGATTTACTTATAATGAAGCACAGGAAGTCATCGAGACAGGTGAAGGCGATTTTTCTAAAGAAATTAAAAAATTAGATACGCTCGCTAAAAAGCTTCGTAAACAACGCTTCAAAAACGGCTCCGTAGATTTCAATGCTGATGAGGTACGCTTCAAACTGGATGAAGAAGGTACACCTATTGATGTGTATGTGAAAGAACGTAAAGCAGCACACATGCTCGTAGAAGAATTCATGCTACTCGCTAATCGAGAAGTGGCAAGTTTTATTTCTATGAAAGGCAAAGATCGTGAAATCCCCTTTGTCTATCGTGTGCACGATGAACCTGACCCAGATAAGGTGGGCGAGTTGGTACGATTTGCGAAAGAAATGGGTGTACAAATTCACGCCGATTCGCCAGAGCAAATTGCAAAGTCTTATAATAAACTTGCCAAGCAAGCCCTTAGTGACCCTAGCTTAAAAATACTAGAACCTATCGCTATCCGTACTATGGCAAAAGCAGTATATAGTTCGGATAATATTGGACACTATGGTTTAGGTTTCGATTATTATTCGCACTTCACCTCCCCTATTCGCCGCTATTCGGATGTGTTGACGCATCGTATTTTGCAAGAAAATCTGGAAGGACGTACCAAGCGCGTGAATAAGGAAAATCTAGAACTAAAGTGCAAACATATTTCGCGCCAAGAACGCAAAGCTGTAGAAGCCGAGCGCGAATCTACAAAATACAAGCAAGTAGAATTCATGAAAGCCCACATTGGTGAGACTTTTGAAGGCGTAATTTCGGGTATTATGGATAGAGGCATTTTTGTGGAAACGGTGGGTAGCAAATGTGAAGGCATGATTCCGTTTGATACCATGCCTGAGCCTTTTGAGGTTAGTAATGGTCGCTTAAGTGCTACCGGCCGCATTTCGGGAAATGTACTCAAAATGGGTGACAATGTGAACGTCCGCATCGTGGGGGCAGACCTAGATAAGCGACGTATTGAGATGGAATGGGTAGATGAAAATTAGGATTACATCTTCAATACGGGTACTGCCCGTCTACTTAAGTCCATACTGCACTTGATTATCTTCACTATCATTTGCATGAGTAGCACTAGGTTTATAATCCAGCACCAGCGTAAAAACAGAACCTTTATTAGGAATAGATTCCACACTAATATCTCCTCCTAAAAGGTTCGCAAAGCCTTTGCAAATAGCTAGGCCCAAACCTGTGCCACCATAGTTGCGTTCATAGCCTACCTGAGCTTGCTGAAAGCGTTCAAATATAGCTGCTTGTTTTTCTCTAGGGATGCCTACACCTGTATCCTTTACCCTAAAAACCAACTTGTCTGCTTCTATCATACAAGATAATTCTACAAAGCCTTCGGAAGTAAATTTGATGGCATTGCTTAATAAATTGGTCAGAATCTGTCGTATTTTTTTTGCATCGGAATCAATATAGCAAGGATTTTCGGCAGACAATACTAAGCGTAGCAATAAGCCTTTTTGAGCCGCTGATGGCAGAAATAACTGTTTCACTTCACCTAATAATGTATGCAAGTCAAAACTGCTTACCTCAACAGAATTTTCACCTTGCTCCAGCTTCGCAACATCCAATAAACCATCTACTATTTGCATCAAATGCTGACAATTTTTATTGATAATATCTGCATATTCCCGTTTTTCATCATTTGTAAAATCACTAGAAAGCATTAACTCTGAAAAACCTAAAATGCCATTCATAGGCGTTCGGATTTCGTGTGAGATATTGGCTATGAATGCTGACTTCACCTTGTCGCTTTCTTGCGCTCGTTCTAGCAACTGCAGCAAATGAATTTCCTCTTCTTTACGCTGCGTAATATCCCTCTGAATAACTATAGTGCCAAATATGGTACCATCTTCGAGCTTAGCTGGTATAAAGCTATGCTTCATATAATGCACCTTAGTATGCACATGCTGCGTCTCCAAAGAAGATAGCTTCCCATTGAGCGTATGGTGAAGGGCTATTTCACACTCCTCAATATTTTTGGTAGGGGTGAAATGGGTATAATGAAGTCCCTTTTTCAACTCTAATCCAAAGAACTTTCTATAGGTTCGCGCTGAAGTGGTATTAAATACTATCAAATGCCCTAATTTATCAAGTACCAACATGCCATTAGTAGAGCTATTGAAAACCCCCTTTAGCATAGCACGCTGTTGTTTAAGCTCTTGCAGCGTTTGCTTGTATTCCGTAATATCAATTCCTACCGTAAGTAGATTGACCAACTCTTCTTTAGCGTTAAAAATCGGTTGTTGCGTAATATCAAAATAATGAGACTTCCCTTTCCACATTAAATTTACCTCTTTCACATGTGCTGTATAGTGCGTCATACTTACTGCACGAGTCAATTGCTTGACTTTTGCAAGCAGGGCCGTATTCGGAATAAATTTTTCTAATCGGTTTCCCTGATAATCTTGAAGTTTCCCACCAAATTTTTCAATCATACTTTTATTGGCGAAAGCAATTTTTTCATTCAAGTCTTGAATAAATAAAAGATAAGGATTGGCATTCGTTATCTGTTGCAACACATAATTAGAGTCTTGTAAGCGTTCTTCATACCGTAGTGAGGAAAACGTATAAAAGATATGAATACAAAATATGACAATGAGTCCGAGCATACTGTAGAGTATTTCCATAAAAATATGTTCGGAAGAGCCAACATAGCCATCGTTTGGTAAAGAAGCATTGACTTGCAAAAGACATATCACACTAATAACAAACACTAAAAGATTGAGTGCACGCAACCATATTGCACGAGCAGCATACTCCACTACAAAATGATTGCACACCATAAACAATATAGCACCACAATACATAGATCCCACATGTAGAGGTATAATAGCAACTCGTGAATAATACAGTAGGATACTTACTAATAGGGCGATAGTAAGATAGCCTCTTCTAGCTAAAATGATATTTGCAATAATAAGAGTTTGAGAAAACACCCCCATGCTGACTGCCAGCATATCATTTCGCACAAACCAATTATGCAAAATGACTAATATAGTAACAGCCAAATACGCCCATTGCATATTACAAAAAAACGATAGGCGATAGTCACTTTCAGGAGTCGCTTTAAATATACCTGCACTAAATTGTTTTGATGACATAAATCGTACCTTATGAAAATAGTTATTTGATAGTATAATTACATGACTCTAACCCTAAATCAATTTGTAAGTAAGTGCATGTACTGGTGAAAATAGTACGGTACGCTTTTAAATTTGATTTCAAACAGCTAAAAAAAACGGGTGGAAGTATGTGTTAGCGAAATGTGTTATAAATGTTTGGGTACAATCTATGCGTCAAAAATGACCATATAAAGTTATGCATACTTCGGGGAATACCAAATAAAAAAAGATATAAAAACACGAAATGGGGTTTTTTATGGTTAAAACATGTTTTTAAGCAAATAAAATTAAAACCTCAATCTGTTTTATTCGTTATGAAACGATCTGTGTAAGGGGATTTGTAAAATATAAGCTACCAAATTTTGCGAAGCTATTTTTTCTTTAAGCAAGGCAAAAAACGTAGGCATAGCGGGTTCTGTCGAGGCTTTTTAACGCAGCATAAAGGAAAAAGAGCAAGGTAAAATTGGTAGCTTATATTTTACAAGTTCCCTAAGCCTTCAGGTGGATTTGAACGCAATCTAAAACTTCACGCTCAACCCAAACTTTCCATTAATCCCCAAATCATCCGCAAAGTAGCGTTGCCGATTGAGGTAATCTCGGTAAGCCGTATTCAGCAGATTATCTATACTAGCGAAGATGCGTAGGCGCACGCTGGGGAGTTGCCAATCACTAGCCAGTTGTAAGCCAAGCAAATAGTAAGCTTCGGGTGGTGGTAGATAGTCTTGCTCATCCAAAAGATGTGTTTGTTCAAAGACATACCTATTTGTCCATTGAAATTCGAGGTTTTCGAGGCGTTTCCATTTAGGTATTAAGTAGCGTAAGTTAGCAGAGAAATTATTGGCGGGCATATTAATAAGAGGAAGTTGCTTTGAGATATCATCGCCACGCAGGTAGCTATATGTAAGCTTTGCACTAAGGGTTTCACTAAATTCAAGATGACTCATCACATCCAAACCATATAAGCGAGCATCGGTTTGTTTGTAGCGAAAAACAGGAAATGCTCCCCGAATGGTGTAGCGCGTTTCATTTTCTGGATTTAAGAAAATATAGTCTTCAATACGCTGCCAAAAAAAGAGCGATTCCAATGACCAATGTTCCGCCAACTTTCCATTAATTGAAAAAGTAGTCTTCAGCGAACGCTCATTCATTAAGCCCAAGCTGCCTTCCTCTATCCCACTAACGCCCTGATGCAAACCAGCACTATATAGTTCATTGATGGCAGGATTGCGCGTAGCCAAACCAATATTATAGGCTAAGGAAAGATTGGGGAGCGGCTGAAAACTCAAGCCACCCGATAGACTATAGTTATGAAAATTATTGGTATAGCGTAACAGCGTTCTCGGTATATCGCTAGAAAAAGTTACGACTTTTTGCAGTACATTATCATAACGTCCACCTAGCTCTAGCAGCCATTTTTCACTCTTTTTATTAGCAAGTAAAAATGCCCCCGTCTCGTAGGCAAAATAATCGGGGATGAGCGGTAAAATACCTGTTTCTGGCACATTGATATTATCCGTCATGTTGAATTGTATGCCTGTTTTGAGTTGCCAATCCTGCTGCATTTTTTGCTGATATTTCCCCTCTGCGAAATAGGTAAATTGGCGTAGGCTAAGTGCAGGAATTTCTGTACGTCCGCTACGACGCACATCGAATTCCCTACGCGCATTGAGCTGTGCTGCGAAGGTAAAGTCAAAAGCAGCATCCTCGCTTAAAAAGTATTTTGTATGTGCTTTTAAGAGTTGATGATGGACGCGTTGCTTGGGTGCTTCAATAGCATAACTGAATGCTTCTTCGGTAAAAAATGGCACTTTGCGGGTAAAAGCAGTTTCCAAATCCGTCAAATTGCCAATATGCGAACCACGCATTACGCCTAAATCGGTATTAAAAGAACTGAAATAAAAATCGGTGCTAAGCCGTTCCGAAAAGGATTTTTCGATTTGCAGTGCGATGTTAGCTTCTTGACTCCCTGTATTATTGAGGTAATAATTTGCGGCCCTGCGGTCGCCACTTTTTTTGAGTGTACCATTTATTTTCCATGCAAAATTGGGCTGATAGCGTTGCAATTGTAAATTCAAGCCATTCCCTAAACCATTCGATTCAAAAAAGTAAGTCGCGCGTCCATGCAAGTGCGGTTCGCGCGCTATTTTCTTAGGCTCTACTAGCACCACGCCACCTAGATTAGAACCTGGATATTCCAACGCACTTACGCTTTTGATGACTTTGATACGAGTGGCTACTAAAGGGTCTATTTCTGGGCTGTGGTCGTTGCCCCATTGCTGCCCGCTTTGTGCGATGCCATTATTCAGAATCGTCATGCGATTGCCATATAAGCCATGCACAACAGGCTTCGCAATACTACTCCCATTTTTAAGACTGCTTACGCCCGAAAGAGTTTCTAGTATATTCGATAAATTCTGATTGGCATTATCGGTGATGTTTTGCTCATTGATGACTTGGGTATTTTGCGTGGAATTAGGATCAGTCTTGCCCGTTACCACTACCCCGTCTAGCAAGTGAGAGGAGTGATCCATAGTGAGTTGTAGCACCGTATCCTGAGCAATAGTAAGGTGCAAGTATTGCGTTTCGCAGCCAATATGACTCACTACCACATGATAATGCCCTTCGCAAAGAGCATCAAGCGTGAAAAAACCATCATCGCCCGTAATCGCACCTTTTTCACTTTCTTCTAGGTAAATATTGACAGCGTGGAGTGGTTCATTAGTACTTTCATCTACTACATGACCACTAATACTGAGTTGGCAGGCTTGCGAAAAGGAAGGATTTGGAAGTAGAAAAAAAAACAGGGCAATACTTAAGCTGGTTTTTACGGGATGTAAAAATAGTGGACAAGCGAAATTTAATCGCCTATCCACCAACGTACTTTTTACTTCAATCTTATTGAACATCTATGTCGAAGCTTACTTCAATATCTGTTTCACCTCCAGCATTTGTGATGTCACCACCCGATACACCATCGGCTTTCTTGTCTGGTTCGTGGCGCAAAATAACGGTAAGCGTACCACTACCTGCATCGCTTGTACGAATTGACGTACTTAGACCAAGTGGGTCGCCATTGGCATCTTTATCAGTATAACCAATGCTTAAACCATCTACTGTAGTTTGGAAGAAAAATTGGTGTTCCAAGTCTTCTTCTTCTATTTCTTCTGTGATATTTTCTGCAGGATCTTCTTGTTCATTCAATAGCACTATTGTACCCGTGTAGCCTGTATTAGCTGCAAGTGTACCACCTGTAATGGTAGGCGCATTACCACCGTCGCCATCAAGATCTTCGAAGCGTAGTACTACATCTTCCATACCATCAGCACTTAGCGTATATTCTAGAGTAGTAATCACCTCCTCCTCGTTTACCACATCTGGGTCATCTTGTTCGCAAGCAATAAATAGACTTGCTACAAAAAGAAAAGCAAAAAGAAAAGCAATCTGTTTCATACTAATTTTTATGATTTAGATAGAAATTCAATTTTGAAATAATAGCGCAAATATATTCATTTTTGCAACAATGTTGCATTGATTTAAAATAAATTTAACGTCCTTACTTGCTGATTAGGTATAAATTCTTGAATTAAAAAAATAAACGACCTAATTTCCTATAGAAACGGGCATAGCAGTCATTGCTCCTAAATGGTTTCGGTGTCGTACCGCAACGTGATAGTTACCTGTAGTAATTGCAGGAAAAGCAACGGGCGAAACGCCGTCTACATCTACCACATCACCATCGGCTTGCAGGAGGGCTGCCCGTGTTGCTACTACGGAGGTGGGCGTAGTAGCGTCCCGTACTTCTATCACTACCCAATCAATTATGGCATCGTTGCCTGTGGTACTCAGTACGTCATTAGTAGTGCTTTCTCCCCCTCCCATCACATGGGTATAACCTAATGAAGTATAAGGTTCTGTGAGTGGAATATAATTGTTTTGCCGGAGGTCATCCTTCATGAGTCCTGTGCCTGTATCGTGATTGCCATTGAGCATAACTTTTAGTTGCAATTTCGGTACGATACAACTAGCACCACTTTCTGAAATACAGATATCATCTATTCCCATGCCTTCTTCTGAGGAATATTGGTCGGCATCCATCAGTAAGCGAAATTGTACGCGACTGCTTGTGCTTGGTATAGGGCAGCGCGCAGTATGCCAAACCGTATTTTCGCCATCCCAATGATCTAAGCCTCCTGCATTAGAATACCAATTTATCCCCATTCCATTCCATCCCAAACGTGTCCACACCTTACCATCCAATGAATATTCCATCCAAGCTATATCATAGGGAGTGTTTGGGTCTGTGGCATTATCTTCAATTTTATAAATAAAAGAAAAAGACAACTCTGGATTGGTGAGGCTGGACAAATCGAAGCAAGGCGAGTATAAGTAAGCTTCAGAAGAATTATAATAATTATTATTTAGATTCGTCGCCCAAGCTTTAGTACCACTAGCCGCCGAATTAATGATTGCATCTGAAGGTGTTCCCCAAGCCCAATCGTTATTTTTCCCTCTTGCAAACCAATTACCGTCTCCGCCTTCAAAGTCTTCTAAGTAGGGGAAGTCCGAAATTGCTGTATCGTAAGCCACCACACATTCTCCCGCAGCAGTCCGTCCAAATATCCCACCACCATAGTTCGCTCGTAGGGTGTAACAGTACAATTGTCCTGCTGTTTTACCTGATAAACTAAAACTAGTGTTTGCTGTATTCCCGACTGGTATCCAATTCCCTGCTTGATACTCTAATACGTTATAATTTGGAACACCTGTTACCGCTTCCCAACTTAAGTTGATTGTACCATCGCAGCTAGGGCTTACACTAAAATTGCTAGGTGTAGCAAGAATAGAAAAAACCGCGTTACTACCTGATGAAAAGCTTGTTCCATTCCGTCGTATGCGTGCTAAACCATTCGTCGCTGTAGTATTAGGCAATATGAATTCATATTGTCGTTCGTCGCCAGCTACGCTATTAGAAATAGGTATCCAAGAAGCTCCATTATTTAGCGAATATTCGAGGGTAAAGGTCTGTGTATTATCGCCTGCTGCATTCCAAGTAATTAGGATTGTTTCGGAAGGATTAAATGTTTCTCCCCCTGTCGGATGCGTAATTTGTACATGTTCAGGGATTATCTCATAGACTAGCTGATAGTTTTCTATGTTTGGTAGGGCTATGCTTGTACCTTCCACTTCTATTGTATATGTACCTGCAGTAGGTGCATCTATGGTCACTAACTCGATGTTGTTTTTGTTGTCCACAGCGCGTACGGCTGGGTTTTGGACATTAGCAGGCGTACCGTCTAGAGTCCAGGGTAGATAGACCATTGTACTAGGGGCTTCTACACGCAGGTCTAAATTATTTACAAGTGCAGGATTAGAATTGGGTGCAGCCGCCTCATCTGCCCAGTATAGCAATACTCTTACTTCTGCCGTATTCGCAGGTACGGTAATGGTATGTGTATTGGTGGTATTATTCCATACATTATCCTCCAAATAGGCTTGATTCGTAATCACATTTGCTGCACGTAGGGCATTTATACGACCGAAACCATAGGTAAAGTCAGGGCCTGCATTGCCCAAATCATCAGCAGTAGTACATGCAATTGCTTTCATTAGCGCAGCAGATGGATTTGCCCCCCCGTTTTCATTCCGATAGTGTTCCCAAAGCAAGGCAAGCGTTCCTGTAACACTAGGGGTAGCAAAACTCGTTCCGCTATCTGTTGTATACGAATTATTTAGACCTGGAGAATCAATATCTACCCCTACACCAACTAATTCAGGTTTTATACGTCCATCTCTTGTAGGACCACGGCTAGAGTCGTCCGCTATATTATTATAGGCATCTATCGAACCAACTGTTATTGCATTTTTAGCACTTTGTAAACCTTGAAATACCGTACTAAAGCCCGCAGGATAAGGCGAACAGCTCATTTCGCCATCATTACCAGCAGCAAAGCAATGTAGTACATTTGGGTAGTTATTAGCGAATTGATCTATTGCATTAGAGGAGGGATCGTATATAGCTGCATTAGAACAAAAAGGCATTAATCTAGTGCCATAGGAATTATTGGTCAGCACCATGCCCATGGAGCTATAATAAGTACCCGTGTTATTGACAATACTCGAAAATATATCCGCAACAATTTCACTCCCTGGTGCAAGCCCTTGCATGTTTGGCGATAGTAGCCCTTCTCCTGCTATGATACCTGTTACTTTTGTGCCATGTCCATTTTCATCAACATTATTTGCATTCAATAGGCGATTATCTAAATCAATATGCTCATTAATCGTACCTGCATCGCCTACACCTACCACTACTCCTGCGCCTGAGAGGTTCATTGCTCCAACAGAGCTGTTTCTAAGTACATTTGCACGTTGGACAATACTAGCATCTCGTGTCAGAGGTTTCGGGTCATTTGGTTTTAGCTGTAAATATTTAATATAAGGAAGTTCGGCTATACGTAACAATTCTGTACGTTTTGCGGTAGTTTTTAGATAAACAATTTGTGGCGTTTGGATGTGATGTCTCGCTTCCATAATCGTACCATAGGCACTTAGCTCTTTTTCTATTGCCGTTCTGGAAAGATTGGGATGTAGCATCAACATCAGTTCTATATCGTCATCTTCGCGGAAATTAGTAGTACGTAAATGTTCCGACAGTTTCCATGCTGCTTGCATCGGCAATATGGCACGTACACCGAGTGCTTGTAATGCTTGGGGGGGTAGCGTTTTTGGTAGCCGCACATTGTAGGCTTTATTCGGTAAATAGTCTAGCAATTCAATCTGCAATGCTTTCAACTTCGCATGTATTTCTGAGGTCGGAATCGCCTCAAATTGCAAGATAGCATAAAGCTTTCCCCCATATTCATGTGTTTGCCATGCTACTTTTCCTCCATTAAATGTCTCTACATTGCGTGTCGGCACAATTTTTTTTACATTCAACAAGAGCGTATAGTCTTGCTGCCCTAAAAGCTGTCCCACGATGAAGTTAAATGAAAGGATTAGGATAAGAAAGTTTTTTTTTGAAAAACGCATTGACCCACATATTTTAGGAACGGCTCACAAATAAATGTACCATTCCTTATCAACTTTTACTTAGAGCATGTTTGGGGTTTTTACAAACTGAAAATCAACAGTTTGTAAAAATTTCAGACATGCTCTAAGACTTAAGTTGACAATTATAGAGAAGACTCGAAATGATTTTTATATCAATGTTTTTCCAATTATTTTTTATGAAAAGTTTTTTTTGATATAAAAATTAAGTGTAGTCATTAGAGAGGGGATAGTAATTTAGAAGCTGCTCATTTGCCTAGGTGTTCTCAATGATATGCCCAGTTCAGATAGAATTATTTAAGAAGCTGTTTTGAAACAACTTCTAAGGTTGCAAGGTTAAGCATCTTTTCTAACAAATTAGGGCTTATATCCTGTTTTTAATTTAAAATTAAAAAAATTAACCTTTTTAGATGTCCCATTCGTTTAATGAAGCTGTTTTAAAATCTATGGGATATAAGAAATAATACATAAAATAAATGATAACTAACTACAGCATTGACATTATAAGACAAAATGAACACAGCCTACGCTTTCGCTTAAAAAATGGTGCAGCTCATTTGACGTTTGGAGAAGTCTTCCAATCATGGCAGACGAACGAGGAATTCATAGTATTTTATACCAATGCTTTGATCGCTTTAGAGTACCAAGCTTTTTATTGGGAACACCCCGCTTTGAACGAAGCCTTACTACAGAAAAAATACGAATGTATCTTACAACGCAGCAAACCACTAGAACGATTAGCCAGCAATGAAGAGGCATTTAAAGATTACTTATCTAGCAGCGAAACGGTTGCAGACTTCATGAATTTAGGAAAGAATGCACGCTTGGTAGTCCCTACAAAAAAAAGGGACAAAGAAAGCTATAACCATCTAGGAAGATTCCTCCGACAGGCAGCACAAGAGCAAATTATTGCAGTATTCAACAGAGTGGGGAGTGCGATACTAGAGGAACTCGGCACAGGTAAGTTAATCTGGCTAAATACTGCGGGTTTAGGAGTTATTTGGCTACACATCCGAATGGATACACGACCGAAGTATTATAAAACGCAAAGGTACAAAGCACCAGATTTTTTGGAGGCTTAATGCACTAATGGTAAGTACTCAATGAGTGAATGAAGGAATTGTGAATGAGTGAATAATTATAAATTATATTCGCTCATTCAGTCATTCACAATTCACTCATTGAGTATTTACCACTAATGAACGTTATTAAATGGTTATCGGACAAAAAGCATTTCATGCGTTTGTCCTAAAAGTGTATATTTATTTGCCAATCCTTAGCTCGACTTTATTTGGCTAAAGTCGAGCTAAGGATTGTAACGAAAGTAATCTTTACTGGTGCGGATTTTCAAACACTAGCTTGCTATCTTAGGTTCTGGTCGCCGAATGCTGACCGTTAGGAACAATAATAAACCTACTACAAAAAAGCTCGCCATTGCAAGCAAGCTAATCCGCATATCGCCTGTCCATTGTTCCACAATGCCGAAGCTGAATGTACCTGCTACCGTAGCGAGTTTTTCCAAAACATCATAGAAGCTGAAGTAGGAAGTGGTATCTTCTGTCTGCTCAGGCATCAATTTAGAATAGGTGGCTCTAGAAAGCGATTGCATGCCGCCCATCACTAAACCAACGGCTGCGGCGATGTAGTAAAAACCAATTTTTGCCTCCGTAAAATAAGCCGCAAGACAGATGGCAATCCAAATGGCCAGCATCACTACAATAGAGAATTTATTCCCCTTCCAGACCGAAACTTTTGCAAAGAAATATGCGCCTATAATCCCTACAAATTGCAATAGGATAATCAGCAGAATCAGTTCGGTAGCACCAAAAGAAAGTTCTTTTTCCGCAAATGTACCCGCTAAATAAAGCATAGCTTGCACCCCTGCATTGAAGAAGAAGAAAGAAGACAAAAATCTACGGGTATTAAATTGGGTGCGAATTTCCTTCCAAACGCCATGCAATTCTTCTAGGCCTTTTTTGAATAGATTGCCCTTGCCGCCTTCCGCTGGGTCATCAGGCAATCTGCGGAATGGAATTTGCGAAAACCCAAGCCACCACAAGCCGACAATGATAAAGGAAAGGCGTACTACAAATGTACCTTCTTGTGGCAAGCCAAACCATTGTGGTTTCTGGATCATTACCAAATTCAAAATAAGTAGCAGCACACTACCGAGGAAACCATACGAAAAGCCTTTAGCACTTACCATATCGTAGCGATCTTCGGTCACGATTTCAGGCAAATAGGCATTGTAAAATACGAGACCACCCGCAAAACCTATCATGGATAGCATAAACGCTCCCGTGCCAAGAATAGTCTGAAAATTGTTTTGTGCTACAGTATTCGTGTCAGAAACCCCCGTAAAAAAGAACAGCATTAGGCAGGCTATCGCCCCAATGCGCGTAAACATTTTGAGGTATTGCTTCTTGCGTCCGCCATAGTCCGCCATGCCCGAAAGCAAGGGCGAAAAGCAAGCAAGTATCAGATAGGTTCCTGAAATAGCGAAAGCATAAAGCGAGCTATTAGAGATTTCTAAATTACCAATATTAATAATATCGTAGGTGGATTGGAGATAATAAACAGGAAAAATCGCGGTAGTGATGACAAGTGCGAATGCCGAATTCGCCCAATCAAAAAACGCCCAGCCATTAATCACTCTCTTGTCATTCATTGCGAAGGTAGACATATTGTGTTGGGTTTAGAGGCTAAATAAAATAATAAGCTTTGTTAATTTGAATTACTTATTTTTTACATACCTCTTAATTTCTATTTATTCATATTGAAAAAACCTAAATAAACAGAATGAAATAATGTTCTAATTGCTAGAGTCAGTCATGCAAGGTACACAAAAAATGGACGTTTGCAATTTTTGCTGCTTTTTCTAGTCTTGACCTATAGAACGCAAAATGTACATGCTAAGAGTGTTAATGAAACTTAAGGGCTTCCTAAGAAGAGTTTAAATAGTGCTTATTTCGGGGGATAAACTGTTGCGATAGTGTTATTTCATTTGTATAGCAAGCTTTTACCCCCTTTCTTTGAACTAAGAACAAAAACAAAAAGGATTTTTTACAAACTAAGTAGGTAGATGATTCTACCAATCAAATGAAAACAAGTTTCACGGTTTCCAACAATCAATTAAAAACAACTTTACTTATGAAAAACACAATTTTGGCATTCGTACTTTTATGTTTCTGTGGTACCGCATTTGCACAAGGAACAATTGACCTAAAAACCACACCGCTGCGTCCTGTATTCTACAAGAATGGTGAAATTTTAGCCGAATATGGTATCAATCCTACGGTAGGGGTGGAACTAGGGGTGCGTTCTACTTTTGGTGGTACTACTGTAGAAAGCATTGATTTTGACCGCTCAGGTGCAGTCATATTCGCAGCAGGACATTACTACTTTAAGCCTGACTATGGTGCAGATAACTTTAGTGCAGGGGTATATGTACGTAGTCGAGCAACCAGTTTCGATGCTAGTAATGCCGAGCAAGTGAATGAAAACTTCAAATGGAATAGAACTGCTATTGGCTTGATGGGTGGCTACAAATGGGTAGGACAAAATAACCTCGTTTTTGAGCTTGACCTCGGTATCGGACGCGCCATCAACAATAAGGTAGACTTCATAGATAAAGAAGGTAGTACGATTAATACAGAAGAAATTTCTGACCTCAATCTCACACGCCTACCAGGTATCAATATTGATTTGCCTGGTCGCATTATCATCGGGTATCGCTTCGGTGGTGTTGGCAGAAGAGCTGCATAAGCACTACCCCAATTTTAGTAAGAAAGACTGTCTCTAAGGTGATGTTAGAGATGGTCTTTTTTTATTGGAGGACGTTTTTATTTCGTAAACACAAAATGCCGATCACTCGAAAGTCCTTCATTAAACTGATAGTCGAACGCTACTAAATGCTTAATGTCTTTTGCTTGAGTGATGCGGTGTTTTATGATTTCGTGTGCCATCGCGCCACGTGCTTTTTTGGCATTGAAAGCAATGATTTTATATTTACCATCACGCTCCTCCTTAAAATCTATCTGATACAATTGTCCAGCAAGTTGTGGCTTCTTTACCGACTTGAAATACTCATTCGAGGCTAGATTAATAACTGCATTGCTACCCGAATCGGCAATATCCGTATTGAGCATATCCGTAATTTTAGTATCCCAAAACTGGTAGAGGTTTTTCGTGCCATTGTGTTGAAGGCGTGTCCCCATTTCCAAGCGGTAGGCTTGCATCAAATCGAGCGGACGCAATATGCCATACAAGCCTGATAAAATGCGTAAGTGTCGCTGCGCGAATTCCAAGTCAGCTTCATGGAAGGTATCTGCTTGCAAACCCGTGTATACATCGCCTTTGAATGCGAGTACGGCTTGCTTGGCATTGTCTGTAGTGAAAGGTGTTGTAAAATTGTGGAAGCGATTATAATTCAACTCAGCTATCTTGTCGCTCACTTTCATCAGTTGCTTGATATCTTCTACCGATTTTTGGCGTAAATTTTTCACTAAAGTCGCACTATCCGCCAATAGGCGCGGACTCGTATGTGTAGTAGTCGGGCTATTCGAAAAATCAAGGGTCTTCGCAGGCGATAATAAGATAATCATGTTACTGTATTTTGATGTAGAAACGCAAGAAAGTAAGTATTGTTGAGCAACTCAAGAATGCACATTTATTTGTTTGCCTGATTACTTAGAGCCTCTTACAGTTCTTCTTTCAGAAAACGCCCTGTATGGCTTGTCTTATGCTTAGCCACTTTCTCAGGCTTGCCGTGTACTACTATTGTTCCACCGCCATTGCCGCCTTCTGGGCCAATATCAATAATATGGTCTGCCATTTTTATCACATCCATATTATGCTCGATTACAATAATAGTGTTGCCCTTATCTACTAGGCGATTCAGTACATCAAGTAAGTGTTGAATATCCTTGAAGTGCAGCCCTGTAGTCGGCTCATCCAAAATATAAAGCGTTTTACCTGTATCGCGTTTAGAAAGTTCTTCCGAGAGTTTCACGCGCTGTGCTTCTCCACCTGAAAGTGTTGTCGCTTGCTGCCCCAATGTGATATAACCTAAACCTACATCGCGCAAGGTTTTCAGCTTGCGAAAAATCTTCGGGATATGCTCAAAGAATTTGGTTGCTTCCGCGACCGTCATATCCAAAATATCACTAATGGATTTGCCTTTATAGAGAATTTCCAAAGTCTCTCGATTGTAACGTCTGCCCAGACAAGTCTCGCAGTCCACACGTACATCGGGCAGGAAATTCATCTCAATTGTACGCAAGCCTGCGCCTTGACAAGTCTCGCAACGCCCGCCTTTTACATTGAAACTAAATCGCCCTGGCTTATAGCCGCGAATTTTAGACTCTGGCAGATTGGTGAGTAACTTCCGAATTTCGGTAAAAAGCCCCGTATAAGTCGCAGGATTGGAGCGCGGCGTGCGTCCAATGGGCGATTGGTCAATTTCGATGACTTTATCAATGTGCTCCAAGCCTTTTATTTCCTTGTAGGCTAAAGGTTTTTTTAGACTTTTATAGAAATGCTTTCGTAAAATCGGGTAGAGGGTTTCATTAATTAGGGTAGATTTTCCAGAACCCGAAACACCCGTCACACAGATGAAGCGACCCAATGGAAACTTCACACTCACATTTTTGAGATTATTGCCTGTCGCGCCTTTCAGCTCTAGGAATTTGCCGCTGCCTTTGCGACGCTTTTTCGGAACTTCTATTTTGGCATTGCCATTGAGGTAATTTGCTGTCAAAGTCGTATCAGTCAAAAAGGAATTTGGAATACCCTCTCCTACTACTTCGCCACCATGTTTACCTGCGCCTGGGCCAAGGTCAATCAGATAATCCGATGCCAGCATAATGTCTTTATCATGTTCGACCACAAGTACGGTATTGCCAATCTCCGAGAGTTCACGCAGGGCTTCTATTAAGCGTTGGTTGTCGCGCTGATGTAGTCCAATACTTGGCTCATCAAGTATGTATGTGATACCCGTAAGTTGCGAACCAATTTGCGTCGCCAAACGAATACGCTGCGCCTCCCCGCCTGAAAGCGTCCGCGCAGGGCGATTCAATGTCAGATAATCCAAGCCTACATGCAGCAAAAAGCCCAATCGCAGACGGATTTCCTTCAAGACATCTCTTGCAATCGTCTGTTGGCGTTCATTGAGATATTGGTCAATCTCGTTCATCCAAGCTTGGAGTTCGCCTAAGCCCATTTCAGCGAGTTCAGCGATATTTCTTTCGGCAAGTTTAAAGTGGAGCGATTCGGTTTTTAGACGCGCCCCCTCGCAAGTATCGCAAGTGTCTATCGTCATGAAGTTCTCTGCCCATTGCCGTATTTTCTCCGAGCCTGTATCTCTATGCCAACGGTCGAGCATGGTCGTTAAACCTTCAAATTTGAATTTGTACGGCTTCTTTTGGTAGGTCATTTTGAACTCCTTGTTCTTGTCGCCATGCAGCAGCACATTCATCGCTTCTTCGGGGATGTCTTTTACAGGCGTAGAAAAACTAAAATCATACTCCTTCGCTATTGCACGAACTTGCTTAAATGTCCAATTATCGCGCACTTCCCCAAGTGGCGCAATGCCTTGATGATTGATGTCTTTTTCGGCATCAGGGATAATTTTTTCCATGTCTACCTTATTCATTTTACCCAAACCTTTGCAGGTTGGACACATACCATAAGGCGAATTGAAAGAGAAGGCATTCGGCGAAGGTTCTTCGTAGGAAAGCCCCGTTTCCGCGTCCATGAGGTGCTTACTGTATGGGAAAACTTCCTCCGCTTCGTGTTCCATCACGAAGACCAAACCATTACCCATTTTCAGGGCGGTTTGCAGAGAAGTATTCAGTCTGTCGCGGCGGTCTTCGGTGATTTTTAGACGGTCAATTACCACTTCAATATCGTGGACTTTATAGCGGTCAATTTGCATCCCTGGCTCAATGTCCAAAACCACCGTATCTACGCGCACTTTGGTATAGCCTTGCTTTCGCACTTGCTCAAACAACTCGCGATAATGCCCTTTCCGACCACGAATGAGGGGCGCGAGCAGCACAATTTTTTTGTTTTTAAAATTGGCAAAAATATGTTCTACCATTTGCTCCTCATTGTAGCGCACCATGCGTTTGCCCGTCTTGTAGGAGTAGGCTTCGCCGATGCGTGCAAAGAGTAAGCGCATGAAATCATAGACTTCCGTAATGGTGCCGACCGTAGAGCGTGGATTGCGGCCCGTCGTCTTCTGCTCGATGCTGATAACTGGACTCAAACCCGTGATTTGCTCCACTTCGGGGCGTTCCATCTCGCCTATAAATTGCCGCGCATAAGCCGTGAAGGTCTCCATATAGCGTCGCTGCCCCTCGGCATAAATGGTATCGAATGCCAGCGAGGATTTACCACTCCCACTGATGCCCGTCACCACCACCAATTTATTGCGCGGAATCCGCACACTCACGTCTTTCAAATTATGCTCCTTCGCCCCAACGACTTCAATATAGCCATCGGGCGCGATGGTCTGGTCGAGTTCTTGATTTGCCATGTATTGATAACTTGTTTTGGGCTTTATAGTTTGCTTGAAAATGGACAAATGGCAAAGATATTGAATTTGGTAGGATGTGCTTTTATGAAAGCTACTTATTTTGTCTGTACTATGATTCCTTAATTGGATTATACACTTTGATTTCAGGGAAAACTACAAAATCTTTTGTGTTACGTGTATTGACTTCCAATTGATGCACCAAAGCAGTAGCAGCTATAATAGCATCTCCTAGTTTGATGCGTTTTTGCTGCCGAATTTCAACGGCTTTTTCAATGATTTCAGGGCTAACATCTAGCACTTTCAACACGCTGAAAACACTTTCGTAATAACGTTTTTCATCTGCTTTCAAGTCATGAAATCCTAACACTTCCACTTTAGAAATGGCAGAAACGCAGTTTTCAGGATTGGAAACCAACGCACGTAAATAGGCATATTCAGGATAGGCAGAGTAGATAAGGATATTGCTATCAATTAGTTTCATCGTAGTGGCATTAGGCGTTCTTCTCGGTCTTGTTCTAGCTGCTGCATTCGTTCTTGTAGGTGCGATAGTGGGCGTTGAATCCCTGCTGCAATCACCGCTAGATGCTGGCTAATATCTACAGAATTTTCTATTTGTTTTTCTTGCACGACCCGAAAACCTAGACGCGCCATTAATGCCCGAAAAAGTGCTAAGTCTTGATTGTTTTTTATTTCTATGGTGAGTTGTCGCATATTTTCTGTGTTTCTATACCCAAAGATAGTTTTTTTTATTGGCTTGCTATGTTTATTCTTCTTCCATTTTTGCGAGTTGGGCTTTGCAGTAGGTGTCGCCTGCTGCTGCCCCGTCAGAAATAAAATCAAGTAAATTTTGCTTTGCAATTTCAAAATGGGGATGATGACTACTAAAGTTATATTGTAGAATTGCTAAAACCTTAGAACAAGTTTCAACAGCCTCTTGGTAATGTTTCATATTAGCGAAAACAAGAGCTAAATTGTTATATGTTATAGCTAGGGTTGGGTGTTGTTCACCAAAATGATTTATTTCTAAGCTAATGGAATTTTGTAACAATCTTTTTGCTTCTTTATAATTACCTAAGTTACGGTACATTTCTGCCAAATTTGATTGACCAACTGCTATATGTGGATGCGTACTGCCGAGGTTGTTTCTTACCAAATTAAGTGAGCTTTTTTGTAGATTAATCGCCTCACTATGACGATTTAACTTCACATAAACACTTGCTAGGTTTGCTTTGCAAGTAGCTACGTATGGATGTGTTTTATCAAAATTATTCTCTACAAAACAAAGTGTATCTTCTAGCAGAGTAGCAGCTTCTTTATAACAATTCAAATCCAAGTAAACACTAGCTAAATTTATTTTTCTCACTACTAAAATTGGATGTTTTTCCCCAAAATTTTTTATATCTGAATCAATTGCATTTTCTAACATTTTTTTTGCTTCTTCATAAAAACCTAAATTGCGATACATTTCTGCTAGGCTTGATTGATACATAGCTACCTTTGGATGATTATTTCCAATATCATTCTTTACTAAGTTAAGTGCAGTCTCTAAAGTAGTAGTAGCTTCTTTGTATTGCCCTAGATGAAAATATGAATTTGCTAGATTTGCTTTTATGGTACAAATCAAATCTTGACTTTCATTAGCAACATTTTCAACTATAGCCAAGGCCCGTTTGCTCAAATACATGGAATACTGATATTCCCCTAAGTACCGATATAAACACGATAGCCTATCAAGAAAAAGGGATATGTCTTCATCTTCAAATTGCTTTACCTTTTTCACTAACAAATTTCCAAAACCTGTAAAGGGAAATTTATCTACAGGATTACCACTGTATTTATCAAAATGCAAAAGTTGTGTCACACTTTGCACTATAACTCGAATATCTTCCAACTCAGGCTCTTCCTTCTCCCAAATCACCTCCTGCAAAACCCGATGCAACTTCCAAGTTTCCTCCTCTGTACTTTCATCTCTTATCAACCAACCTTTGGTCGTCAATTGATTTCTAGTCAAAGTAAATTCGTCGTACTCACCGCTGTCTATTTCAAGCTGTAAAAAAGCAGCTAAAATATCACTTGGATAAGGCTGCGGCGGCAAGCAACAAAGGCGTTGCAACAACAGCAATTCCTCCGATTCCAAGTTACTCAAATCAAACATCGCTTTGAGGTAGGGGAATATTTTTTCTAGGCGTTCGGTGGCGGTACGATGTTGCTTTTTTACATCTTTGGCAGTTGTGCCGATGGCTAGTCCACGTTCTTGTAGGCGGTCGCGTAGCCAAGTGAGGGATTTTTCGCGCTTTTGTATGGTTTTTGCAAATAACTCTACGGTCAAGGTGTGGTAGTCTACCTCTTGTAATATGGTATCTAGGAGTACGTCATTTTCCTCGCGGCGGTAGTGGGTATAAAATAAGCGGCGAGCATCTGCTGGACTCAAAAAATCGAGGGTAATGTAATGTTCTTCTTGCTCATAGAGTTGCTCCCTAGAAGTGAGTAGCACATGCCAACGCGGGCGCGGCAGGTAGTCTTTGTAGTCCTCAAAATCGCGCTCCATATTATCGAGCAATAGCAAGCCTTTGCCTTCTTTTTGTCCCAAAAGATTGAGGATATTTCGGGCATCTTGCTGGGGTTTTCCGAGAAGTTGATAGCCTAAATTTTGATGGAGCAATTGCGCTGCCATCAGCGCATTCGCAAAGTCATTGCCTACTTGTTCTATCCACACCACATAGTCGTACTCGTGGAGGTGGCGGTTGGCGTATTCCATTGCTAGGGCAGTTTTGCCGATGCCGCCCATGCCATTCATCAGTAGTACGCTTTGGTGAGCTTGGAGTTTTTGGTGCATTTCTTCTAGCACTGTATCGCGCCCGATGAGTTCGCCTTCAAAGCGTGGGAGGTGGGTGAGTATTTGCGTATTTGCACGTTTGAGTTGCTGTTCCAGTTCTTCAATATCTATATTTAGCTTGAACTGCTTATTGGCATCTGTTTCTAGCAGTCGAGCTTTTTTCAGATGTTCTAATTTTTGTTGTGTGAGTTCGCGGAGGTCTTTAGCCATTTATCTTATTGCTTTTGTGCTTAAAGATAGGAAAATTGGGGCATTATTCAAGATAACGATAAGCAGTAATTCAATGCAATATCGGGCGCGATGGTCTTGCCTGTGCTATGATTCCTTAATTTGGATTATGCCTTTGATTTCAGGGGAATTATAAATACTCTAACTGCCTCATCCGCTCTTGATAGGTGTGATAGATAATACAAGGTACTGATTGCTACTCAGAGCATATTTGGAGCCTGTAAAACCTCCAAATATGCTCTGAGCCTCTAATTTTTTCCAGACTTCACTTCTCTATCCGAAAAAAAAACGTCCCCATCGGATGTAAATATCTTGACAAAGAAATTCGGATTATTGGCGTTGTTTTTATACCGCTCCGTTTCTGCCCGAATTTCATCAATATTATCGAAATGAGTGAACAAAAATGGCTCATGTTCTATCAATTCTACTTCCCGAACCAATGTCATTTGGTTTAGACTATCTGATACAAAATGCCCATAATAGCCAGGAGCGGGTTCTACTTTGTCAGCAAAATTGCCTAACTTTTCGATAAATTTAGTAGGAAGATGGCGGTCTTCTGAATCATTAGGGCGGTCATAAAAGCCTACATAGCCCCAAAAAGACTGTTCAGGAATACGTAAGAGCTTCCAATACGGAAATTTCAAACCTGCATGCGAATCCAAGATGATTTCATAGCCTTCCTCTGTCACTTCTAGTACGCCTTTGTTCGTAATGGCATCGCGCAGATTGATTTCTACCTCATGTATACCTAAGGGCAATACTCCAATCTTAATCATTTCTTCGGCTACAGCTTCTTCCCCCTCGCAGCCGCCGCTTGGCGGTGCTAGTTCTTGGATGGTCAGAATAAATTGCCCACTTGCTTGTCGTTGCAACTCATGTTTAATAGCATAATTTTCGCAAGCCTGTCGCTCAAGCGATTTAAAATCAAATGCGAACGACCGTGGATTATTTTCTAAGTCTTCTAAAAGATTGACTTGAAAGGTGTCTTCCACCCCCGTCGTTACTACTTGAATGTCGTCATTACCTAGCTCACAACTCGTAGCGAGTAGCATAATGCATGTCAATACATAAAATCCTCTCATTGTCCTAAAACTTCATAGCGTTAGTAATACTGTGTTTTCAAAGGTTTTTGTTCTGCTGACAATTCTTGTCCCCACTAGAATTATCAGCGTATCATTTTTTTATTAAAAGTCCCTATTTGGCTGGGCTACAAATATACTTATTTTCATAACGTGGCAAGTTTTAAAGTGCTGCCAAGTGCAGATTTTTTTTCTACAAATTCAGGCTTTTTTACACTTTTTACAGCCAAATTAACATAAGTACAAGGACTTGCAACATACATTCAAGCCTTGTATACCATATCCATTTAGTTTTGTAAGCGAGTTTTATACCAAATTGAAAACAACAATCAAATGAAAACAGTATCCTTATGGGCAGCACTATGCCTATTATTATGTGCAAACATTAGTTTCTCCCAAAATCCTTGTAGCAATGCCGCCACTATTCAATGCGGACAGACCATTAGTGGCAATATGAATAATGCTCAAAATAGCTTATCTAGTTACAATTGTACTGACCTTAATTATGATGGAAAAGAGCGGATTTATAAATTAGTCATTCCAGATGATGGCAGGGTGGCTATTTCCAATCCGCAATTCGATATTAAACTATCGGGCCTGCAATCCGATTTGGATTTATTGGTTCTTAAAGATGGATGCACGGCTGAAAATTGTGTAGGAGCTTCTACCAATGGTGGAAATACAGACGAAATGCTTACGCTAGATGAAAAGCCTGGCACCTATTATATCATAGTGGAAGATTACGGCAATTCAGCAGATAATAGCTTTCAATTGAGTACGGATTGTGCTTGTGTAGGTGATAAGGATTCCAACTGCAATGCGGTCTTTTTTCATTATGTCGGTACTAATGGAGATTTAGCCTACCGATTCGCGATACCTGATGACTATCCGAGTGATGGATATTGGACAGGAGCTTTAGAAAATGAAGCCTTTACACCCGTTATTGGTCAAGGCACATTGATAGATTATACCTTCCCTACGAACGATGTATACGAAGTTTGTTATAATTATGTGGATGAAAATGGTTGCGATGCTGCTTGCTGCAAAACCATCTCCTCCTACGATCCAACTAGCTGCATAGAACTACTGACAGAAGACCAAGGTGATCGTATGCGTATATATGCACCAACTGACCGCTTTGTGCGATATTGGAGGGATAATAATACACTCGCCACTATTGCAACTGCTACCAATAGCATCAGTATACCCAAGCCTGCCGAAGGGGAATGCCGTCAAATAAGTGCTTATTTCTATGATGAACCTACGAATTGTTACCAAGTTTGTATCATAGATATTTGTGGCGAAGCAACTTGTCCGCCCCTAGTTGATGAAGATTGTGATGACCTTAGTTTTTCGTATACGGGTTCTAATGGCTCATTGCGCTATTATTTCATCACCAACAACCCTCAAGCAGGCGGCTATTGGTCGAGTTCGCAGCTTGATATTGACCCGAATGACCCAGAGCCATTTAGCGACGTGCGACTTGGTAGCACCGAAGGCATCTATTATACCTTCCCTAAAGAAGGTTCTTATCAAGTTTGTTATATTTATATAGATGAAAATGGCTGCGAAGTCGTATGTTCTAAGAATATATATGTGCAAGACCCACTCAATTGCGGACTTATTAGTAAAGTTTTAGATACCGATACAAATGAGTGCAAACTCAGTTGGGCAGATGACGAAAATGGCAATACCGCTCCTATTCGATGGGCAAATGTCACTACAGGACAACCGCTAGGCTCTACTACAAGAAATATTACCGTAGATGCACCAGCAAGCGGTACTTGCGTCACTATTGAAGCGCAATATTTCGATGTCATTTGTGCGCGCTATGGGGTTTGTCAAATAGAGCTTTGTACAGAAGATACTAATACCAACTGCTGCGTGGACAAACTCGAAGATTTAGCTTGGCTGAATACTTTAAAAACGGAAATAGAACGTACATGCAACGATCCAGCAGGCTCGGCCAGCATACAGCGCGGACAACTCAATGGCGCATGTGTATACATTGCTGAAAATTTCTTATTGGATGATTTATTGACGGTACTTTTTGATTGTCAAGGCAATTTGATTTGTCAGCAAAATCCGCTTTTCAATGAAACTTGTAGTCAGCTTGCCCAAGTAACGGCTAAAACAACGATTTGGGAATGCCCACCAAACTACGAATTTTGTGCAAGTACGGCAGCAGGTACGATTACTTGCGATGGCAATATATACGATTACAAATTCACGCTCACTAATCATACGAATGAAATGCTTCGCGCACAATTCATTGTAGCCTTCGCAGGGGTCAGTTTTGTAGATTGTAATAATGTCGAAGAATACCTAGCTGCACCAGGCACCAATGAGGTGATGCTTTCTTTTGAAAACTGTTTTGGTACGATTTCGCCTAATACAGATGTCTTTTTGGCAGCACAATATTTTGATACCAATGATAAAATTTGCCATGTAGAAAGTATTGAAATCACACTAAATTGTAATAGTGATGAGGAAGAAGAGGCACTTTGCGTTGGAGGCGAAAATTTATTAAAAAATGGAGACTTTGAAGGTGGCAATTGGGCATTCGAGAGCGAACTCTCCCAAGATTGTTGGTGTAAGGATGATTCCTACTGTATCACTACAAATACACAAAACAAATGCGCTGCTACTGATCCATTCACGATGGATAACAAATTTCTAGTTGTCCAAAAAGCAACGGATGTAGACTATACCGTATGGCGACAAGAGGTAGCGGTGAAAAGCGGACAGAAGTATGTATTTGCTTTTGATATGCAAGCTTTTGAGGACGCAGCAACCTTAGTACTAATAGCAGGCGATAAAATCATAGGAAGTGTACAATCGAATGGGACTACCCGAACTAGCGTAGGTAAAAACTGGACATCGCCCGTTACTGCTGAAATTCCCATTTCAATCGTCAGCATGGAAGGCAGTAATGGCAATTTGGGTATTGATAATGTTTATTTTGGAGAATGTTCACCAATTTCCCCAAGCCCAACTATGGAAACTAGAACAAGCGCACCGAAACAGGGTGACGACAGTTTGAGCAATTATCCAAATCCTTTTTCGGAACACACCACGCTTCAATTCTCCCTCGCAGAGGCAGGCGAAGTGCAGCTCTACATACGCGATACGAATGGGCGCATCGTGTACGAACGCACACAGCATTTTTCCGCAGGCCAGCATGCAATCCCCTTTCGTGCGGAGCAATTGGTAAGCGGTGTATACTCCTATACTATACAGACCGCAACTTGGCAAAGCAGCCGACTGATGCTATTGACAAGAAAATAAACCTCCCTCATCGGGCGACTACAAGTTCGCCCGATGGCTTTTTATGTGTATAACAAATTGCACAATTGTATTATTTTTGTGCTATGGCAAATCAAAGCATCAATCCAAATTTACGCGCCAAGCGCAAAGCCCATCCACGCAAAGCAGAAGACTATGTCGCTGGCATTGTACAAGGTAATCGCGTAGTGTTGAGCAAAGCCATTACCCTGGTGGAAAGTACCTTGCCTAAGCATCAAGCCCTCGCGCAAGACATTATTGAGCAGTGCTTGCCATATGCTGGAAAAGCCCGACGAATCGGTATTACAGGCTCACCAGGCGTAGGCAAAAGTACCTTTATAGAAGCCCTCGGACAGCAGCTCACTAGCTTGGGGCAACAGATTGCTATTTTAGCCATTGATCCCTCTAGCCAAGTGAGTAAAGGTAGCATACTCGGAGATAAAACCCGCATGATAGAACTCGCTGCTAATGAACGTGCTTTTGTGCGTCCTTCTCCTGCTGGCACAACCCTCGGTGGCGTAGCGCGCAAGACCCGCGAAACGATTATTCTTTGCGAAGCAGCAGGTTTTGATACTATTATTATCGAAACGGTAGGGGTGGGACAATCCGAAATTGCCGTGCATTCGATGGTTGATTGTTTCTTATTGCTCCTGCTCCCTGGGGCAGGCGACGAGCTACAAGGCATCAAGCGTGGTATTGTGGAAATGGCGGATATACTCTGCATCAACAAAGCCGATGGCAATCGTGTTGCACTCGCCAAACGCGCTCGACAAGAATACCGCAATGCCCTCCACCTTTTCCCACCCAAAACTAGTGGCTGGACTCCTAAAGTGCTGAGCTGTTCTGCTCTTGAAAAACAAGGAATTGATGACCTTTGGGAAACAGTTGTGGCTTACTTTGAGCAAACGACTACGAGTGCTTATCTAGCGCAAAAACGAGCAGAACAATCCAAATTTTGGCTACAAGAAACCATAGATGCCGCCCTCCGCGATTGGTTTATGCAACAACCACAAGTAGCCGCCCAATTAGCGGATATTGAACAAGCGGTATTAGCGCGTAAAATTTCTTCTTTTAAAGGTGCCGATTTGTTGCTACAACTTGCACTTGAGCCAAAATGAATTGCTAGCCTAGATACTAGTACAACATATGGTGTCCCCCTTTGAACAACAGCAAAAATTCTTTTGACCAGTTCAAAATAGGAGCCCAAACGTTCAGTCAAAGAATTGGCGCGCTACCCAATTTGAGTAAGGGTATTTGTAGATAATGTCCGTGTAAATGTCAGTATTAGCAAGGAAAAGTGAAAATAAACGCACTAGTGCGTTTATACATACGTTCAGCACAAGCAGAGAAATCAAAAACAACTGTAACACTTGTACAAAAGTTGTATCTAAGTGTTAAAACAGTTAAAATATGAATCCACTAACAGAACAATATTCAGAAGAGAAAAGCAAAAAACTATTGCGAACGGCACTCAAAGGAGACCGTAAGGCAATGGATGAATTGATTAGATTGCATCAACCTTTTATCTTTAACGTAGCATGGAAAATGACCTTTGATGCGAATGATGCAATGGATTTAACACAAGAAACCTTACTCAAAGTCATTACCAAATTATCTCAATTTAACTTTGAAAGTAACTTTCGCACCTGGCTTTATAGAATCGTGGTCAATGAGTTTTTACAGTCAAAAAGGCGAAAAGGAGAAGAACTTTTCTCGGATTTAGAGGCACAGGGAAAGAGGTTGGATTCAATCCCTAACGCAGAACTTACATTCGAAGAAGAAAAAGAATTAGAGGAATTGACCAAAGAATTAAGATTTAGGTGCCTATCGGGTATGTTAATGTGCTTGAATCGAGAACAACGCCTGATTTATATTATTGGTGAAACATTTGGAATAGACCATAACATTGGCAGTGAAATTTTCAATATCTCAAAGCAAAATTTTCGAGTAAAACTACATCGAGCCCGGAAGGATTTATACAGCTTTATGACTAATAAATGTGGATTAGCCAATCCAGAGAACCCCTGCCGCTGTTCAAAAAAAGCAAAGACAATGCACCAAAAAGGTTATTTGACAGAAGATAAAAAAGTCTTCAATGTTGGATACAAAAAGAAAATTGCAGATTACGTCGTAGAAAATTCGGAGGCATCAGCAACTGCTGTAGATGAAAAGCACGCCAATTTATTTAGGGACTTACCTGCCCGTAATAAATTTGACGCTCAAACAGTCGTAGAAGAAATTTTGAATGACGATGAATTAATGAAATACTTTAATTTCAAGTAAACAAGCTCGAAATTAGAATATCAAAAAAAACACATTCTTGCAAAAGGATGTGTTTTTTTTTGTGCACTTCTGTAACACCTTCTCCCATTCTGTATCTAAGGTTTGTAAATCAAGTTTTTCTAATCAAAAATTAAGGATGATGAATATCAAAAAAGAAATCACAGTCAATAAAAGTATTGAAAAGGCATGGGATGTATTAGGCAATCAATTCGGTGAAGCATACCAATGGGCAAGTGGATTAAATCATAGTAATGCTTATGGAAAGCCACAATTGGAAGGTGCAACTTGCAATAATCGGTCATGTGACACCACACAGGGAAAAATCGAAGAGGTCATTCGAACCTTTGATCCGAAAAATCACATGCTTGAATATGAAGTAATTGATGGCTTCCCGTTTTTCGTTGATACAGGTATCAACAAATGGAAATTGACGGCAAACGGAAATACTACAAAAGTAAATATTGATTTCAATTTAAAAACCAAGGGTTTAATGGGCTTTATTATGAATCCAATGATGAAAATGCAAATGAACAAACTGATTGGTTTTGTTTTGGAAGATTTTAAACATTACGTAGAGACAGGACAACCGAGTCCACGAAAAGCAAAGGAATTAGCAAAAAATCCTGTGCTAGCAGTTTAAGGCTGTAACACAATTACCTGTATTGCATCTAATTATAAAATTTAATCAAAATTCAAATTAACAATGAAAAATTTAATTTTTGTTTTTGCTCTCCTTATGGGATTGAGCTTCAATCAAACACAAGCACAAAGTGCAGACGCTAAAATTACCTACACAAAAGTTATTGATGCTTCAGCGGATGATGTTTGGACTATTTTGCGAGAAATGGATGACGTTGATAAGTATTCATCTGGTATCGCAAAAGTAGAATGGACAGGTCACAAAGGTGAAGGTGGTGAGCGAGTTTGTTATCCACCAAAAGGTCAAGAAGGATACTTTAAAGAAAAAATTGTGGCTTTTGATGATGTAAATAGAACATTTAGTTATTCCGTTGTTGAAGGTATCCCTGTTAAAGGAATGGTCAATACATTTAAAGTTGTGGATTTAGGTTATCAAAAATCTATGATTCTATGGAATTCTACCTTCGACGAATTTATGAAAAATCCGCAAATGACAGAAGAGCAATTTATGGGTTTTATCAATATGTCTCTTGAAGAAATGGTGGGTAATGTAACCATAGCAGCCAAGAAGGTATAGCATTAAATTAAAATGATTTGAAAGGTCTATGGTTGTAAAATCATAGACCTTTTGTATTTTTAAAGATTGAAGAAAGAAGCCTGTGCTGAACAAAAGCTAAAATGTCAATAGCTTCCATTCGTCGGCTACTGCATTTAGCCGAGGCGTTGGTTGGCGCAATGCTCCGCTTCACTACGCACAGCACACTGATTTCCTGCTTAAATTTAAATAATTTTAAATTCCCAATTACATAGAATCGATGCGGAA
Organism: Saprospiraceae bacterium; assembly: GCA_020629845.1. Classification (GTDB taxonomy): domain Bacteria; phylum Bacteroidota; class Bacteroidia; order Chitinophagales; family Saprospiraceae; genus JAAUTG01. Next base: position 30,321 of record JAHDCQ010000026.1, read on the forward strand.
TAAAATTATGCTCCTCTTACTTACAATAATATGGATTCATCCAAGCAATTTTGTGGTGGCTCAGGAAAGTAAGTCCGTTGAACCTACTCAATGGGATACTAAAATTGCTGCGGCACAGCAACTCTGGAAAGACGGGCAAAAAGATTCTACCTTTACTATATTACTTACACTGGAAGCTAAAGGAACAGAACTTCCCGAAAAAGTAAGATGGAAGATATATAGAATTTTAGCCAGAAAACTAAGAGAAGTTGGAGAACTTCATGCTGCCCTAGAGTATAGAAAGAAGGCAATAAAAATAAACCCAAATAGAGATACAATACCCTATGTAGAGACAGAAAGATTAGCCAAATATTATAATGATGTAAATGAAAGGGATGCTGCTATTCATTATACTAAATTAGCTGTCACACGCTACGCCTTAGGTACTACAAGGAGAGATACTGCACGCGGTATTTTAATGAATAATAACATTGGATATTACTACTATTTGGAAGGAGCATTGGACTCTGCTATGGTGTATTATGGAAAAGTTGCGACTGATTTTAACGAGCAGCATTTTCCTGCAAATTATGGCATAGCAATAGGAAATATAGCTCAAATATATTTTGATAAAGGGGAGTATCAAACGGCACTAAGATTTGGTAAAAAAGAATTGGCGATTTCTAAAATTTATGCCCCTGAATCCTATTTGATTACTTTACTATTGGTAGCCCGTTGCACTTATCAATTGAACCAATTGCAGGAAGCTGAAAACTATCTTGAAAGCTTTTTCTTGAATAAGGATACGTATAAAAATTCTGATAGAAGTAAGCGTAAGAATATAGATGACGGATTGGTAAAAAAAGCTTATGAACTAAAAGCAAAAATTCAATATAAACTGAATAAGCCACAAGAAGCATACAAGACGCTTGCTAGATCGCTTGAGTTTGAAGATAGCTTACAGAAAAAACAAGAAGAAAATGAACAAGCTATTTCTTCCTTCACTAATTATCGCTTAGAATCAATTCAACAGAAACTAGAATTGAGTAAAAAAGAAGTTGCTCTAGCCGAGGCGAATGCGGAAAAAAAATCTGCACAAATAAGGCTTTATATAGCCGTTTCAATTTTCGGATTGATTATTATGATTTCTGGTTTCTATCTATATCGCCTCTTTATGAAAAGAAAGGAGGAAATGAAAGATATGCAGCATAAATTGTTGCAGGCAGACCTGAAAAACAAACGAAAAGACCTTACACAATTAGGCTTACATCTTTCTAATAAAAGTGAATTCATCAATGAGATGAATGAACAGCTTACAGACATACTCAAGAAGCCGACTGTAGAAACTCGAAAAAATATTCAGTCCCTCATTCATTCCATTAACCTTCGCTCCACTTTGGATGAAAACCTAACTGCCTTGAGAACAGACATAGAAAAAGTAAACAATTCATTCTTTGAAACACTAGAGAAAAAATATCCTGAACTAAGCCGAACTG
>JAHDCQ010000333.1 GCA_020629845.1 Saprospiraceae bacterium
GTTCCTGCCACATTCGGGCCAAAAAGATGCTGATAAGATAAGCGATGATTGACCAAAGCTGCCACATGGCAAATCCGATCTACTTCCGTGGAAAGTCGACTGAAATTGTCGGTACTCAAACCCAATAAGGGGCGACCTATATCTCCTGCTAAAACTTCTAGATGATTTTTGGCTAATTTTTGGAAATCTTGTTCCAATTCAGGGTCGAGTCCTTGATAAGCGTTGGCTAATTTTTTATACGCGGCTGCATCGCTATTTGCTCGAATGAGACAGATTAGTTTACCACCATTTTTTGCTAGAACTTTCAAATATTCCAAGCAAAGAATATGTCCTAAAAAGCCATTCGAGCCCGTCAATAAAATAGTTTTAGGCACAGCAGGGGCAAGTTGCAAATTTGACGCATGTTCTAAAATTTCTTTAGGCAGAAATTTTTCTAATTGCAAGTCTTTTTCATGGACAACATTCGCGCCTTTACTATGAATACTGTTGAAAGTCGCTTGTCCAACCGCTTTATTCGCTTTTGCTCGTTCAATGTCATTTGCCCATGATTTTAAGCTGGCAGTCGGGGAAAGAATCGCGTCTGCTGGCAAACTCACATCAAAAATTTCCGCGATGGAAGCCGAGTATAAAGCCGCCCCCAAGGAATCGCCGCCCAATTCCACAAAATTTCTCGGCAGCTCGGCTTCAATACCTTCGATATTCAATTGACTTTCTAGTAGGATAATCAATTTTTCTACGGTTGTTAAAGTAGAATCTGAATCGCCAAGTGCAGCAAGTCGCGCATCTTGTGCATTTTCATGGGCTTCATAAATCGCTTCTAGGGCTGCACCATATTTTCGCTTTAAGGCGGGTCGCAATCGCTTTCGCACACTTGATAGCAAGCCATTTTCTTGTGTAAATTCTTCCTCTGCTAAAATATAGTCGCGTGGTACTTCAAACTTTTTTAAGTCTTCTTTTTGGGCTACTTTATGGAGTTCATCGCGTATTAGGTTTTTAATTTGGGTGTTGCTTGGCTTATCGCCGAGCAATTGTTGTAAGACCTTTTTTTCAGGAAAAATGACTGCCAGTAAATAGGAGCGATTGGAATTGCCATAGACATAAATTTGCTTGATAACCGCACTACCCGCTTCAAAAACCGTACCCAACGCGCCCGTTGCTACGTATTCGCCATGCGAGAGTTTTAGCACATCTTTGCGACGGTCAATCACTCTGATTTCATCCTCCCCGATAAGTTCCACTATATCGCCTGTACAAGAAAAACCATCCGCATCGAAAAGTGAAGCAGTGGCTTCGGGCTGTTTGTAGTATTCCTTTATGCCATATTTACTTTTGAATAAAAATTCACCTCTTGGATAGGGTTTATCGGTAGTAAAATAACCCAACTCAGGCACGTCGCGGAGTTTATATTCGGACACGACGGTTTTCGATATCTTTCCCTCTAGCGTCAAACTGCCCGTGCCTGATTCCGTGCTTCCGTAGCCTTCTAGCATTAGTACATCGAAGCAGTCCGCCATAAATTTTTGCACTTTCGCAGAAGTGGGTGCTGCACCAAAAGTAATGCATAGCAAGCGGTCGCCTAAGTAAGTCGAACGCATTTCGGTTTTCACGGCTTCTTCAATCGCTTGTCTGTCCGTTTCGCCTGGGCTGTGTCTTCGAGCGACTTCATTTTGAAAATACTGATAAATCAATTCAAAAATTCGAGGAAATAAGGATAGATAAATCGGACGCGCCAATCGAATATCCTCCAAAAGCGTGGACATATCGGGCATCAAAGTGAAGTAGCCCGTTCCGCCCGCAGCAAAGACCGCATAAAGATTCATACGCCCCATGATGTGATTCAAAGGAGCTAAAAGCACCGTCAGACTTGGCAATTTCACCTTATTCCCCATCCAGCGATTGATAAAGGCTTTTTGTGGAATCACTGCGCCTTTGGGTTTCCCCGTACTACCCGAAGAATGAATGATGGCGACGCGTTTATCCAATTCATTTTCGTCATCGGGCAAGTAGCTGAAACTTTCATCTTTGCCAAAATCAATGAGTTCGGAAATGCTAAAAAAGTGTTTTTCGCGGGCGATACGTTGCTTGGCTTTTTGAACGATATGCCGTTCTCTATCTATGCGTTCATCATAATTGAAAACTACAATGCTTTTGACCGACTTTTGCTCCATAGCAAGCTCCGTCGCCAATGGCAAATCTTCTACGGTCGCAGCGACCAAAACAGGCGCGATATTTTTTACAATTTCTGAAAGGTCTGCACCTGAATTGCTACTTTGGACGGGTACAGTCGTTGCTTTGGCATAGGCGCAAGCTAAGTCGAGCGTTACAAAGTCCACATCGGCGAAACCCATAATCAATACAAACTCATCTCGACTGACTTGACACTTTGGATGCGTTCGCCATGTCATCGCAATGGCTTTGATATGCTCATGTAATTCTTGATAGCTTGTGGTTTGAAAAGCGGCTTTGTAGTTTCTCACATTTGTGCCTGCTTCATCTTTGACCACCTCGTAGCTACGTTCGCCTAAAGCAGGACGTTCGGCATAAGCGTCTAAATGAATCCCAATGACTTTATCATAAGCTAATCCTTCCGCGCTTGCTTGTTCTGTCACGTCGGGCAGGGGCATGAGTTGTCCGATTTGTGGGTCGGTTTTCGCCATTTCCAATGTCCTGACCACATAGCGTTTGCGGGGACTCATTTCTTTTTTACTCATGATGTAAATATGTATACTGCTTGTTCGCTAAAAATACAACAATAATAGCTAAGTGACTTTAGCCATAAGGGATTTCTTATAAAATTGAAATGTAGCTTGAAAGTAGTATCTTTTTAGCCATTTCTGTTTATTTGATTATTTGTTGATTCGGTTATGTATACATTTCATAAACAAATAAATAATGTGCTGATAATTTGCTGTTTTTTGACTTCCTGATTTTCTTATAAAAAAAACCTTCCGCTTATACCCAAAATCGGGTAAATAGTAAATACTAAGCGGTGTCTGTTCGTTCAGGCGGGCTTGGTACAGGACGCGTTGATAAAGCAAAGTGCAACCTATGCCGAGTACCGCTCGGCAGTTACAAGTTGTTACAGGCAAAAAATAGCTACTCAAAAATTTGTAATCTTATTTATTTCTCATTTCTTAGTGAAATGGACATGAAAACAGTTAAAGTTCAAGGCTTACAAATCCGTATTCAGCCAATTCATGAAATGGATTATGTATCGCTAACAGACATTGTGAAAGGAAAGGTGGATGAACCTAAAGAAACTATTCGCAATTGGATAAAAACCAGCAATACTGTCCGTTTTTTATGGGCTTGGGAAGAAATACATAATCCTGATTTTACAGGAGATAATCTTTCTACCTTTATAGGGCGTGTTACGGACAATCGCTATAACTTATCGCCTTCTAAATGGATTACGGAAACCAATGCTGTAGGATTAATCAGCAAAAGAGGACGCTATAATGGTGGCACTTATGCACATAAAGATATTGCTTTAGAATTTTGTTCTTGGTTCGACCCTTATTTTAAAGTCTACCTAATGAAAGCATTTCAAGAATTACAAGAACAAGCCTCGGAACGGCAAAACCTAGCTTGGCATGTCTCCAAAATTACTGATAATGTAGAAGAAATCCGAAGCTTATTGGACACCATACCTGGTCAGCAAACGAGTCAAAAGCGTTTATTGGGTGAAAGCGATAATTCTAAAGGCGTGTAATTACACGCCTTTAGAAGCTGTTTAAAAAATGTAAATTGCCGAACAAGCGTCACTTCATGAACTTTAAGCGTTTTCTACCGATTTTAAAATGGTTCCCCAACTTGACCAAACAGCAATTTCGTGGCGATATTGTAGCTGGCTTGACGGTATGGGTTATGCTTGTGCCGCAGGGTATGGCATATGCGATGCTTGCAGGCATGCCACCTATTTATGGACTATATGGTGGATTAGTCCCACTATTTTTATATGCCTTTTTCGGAACCTCGAGGCAGGTTTCTGTTGGGCCAGTCGCAGTTTCTGCACTTTTGGTACTTGCTGGAATAAGTCAAATCGCGGAACCTAACAGTCCCGAATATATTGCTTATGTCATCCTGACGGGTTTGCTTATTGGCTTGCTTCAATTCTTTGCTAGCCTGATTCGTATGGGTTTTCTCGTGAATTTTCTGTCGCATCCTGTTATTGCAGGTTTCACTTCGGCAGCGGCGGTGATTATTGCGGTTAGCCAATTGAAGTATTTACTAGGTATCTCTATTCCGCGCTTCTCTGAACTAACAGATACCCTTGCTTACGCTATTGAGCATATTGATGAAATTCATTTCCCTAGCTTCTTGCTCTGCACAAGTGGCATTGTCATCATTTGGGGTTTAAAAAAAATCAGTAAGGCACTACCTGGGGCTTTGATAGCGGTGATTTTGGGTATCCTAGCGGTGCATTGGCTACAACTCGACCAACAAGGCATTGAAATAATTGGCAGTGTGCCAGAAGGTTTACCGAGCTTTCAATGGCCTGCTTTTACACTCGAAAACATCAAGCTGGTACTGCCTACTGTATTGACGGTTACTATTATCGGAATAGTAGAATCTATTAGTATTGCAAAAGTATGGGAACGCAGGCACCGCAACTATAAAATCAGAGCCAATCAAGAACTCTTTGCTTTAGGCATTTCCAAAATTGGCGGGGCATTTTTTCAAGCCTTGCCTTCTTCGGCGAGTTTTTCACGCTCTGCGGTCAATAGCGAAAGTGGTGCTAAAACACAACTCTCTTCCATCATTACAGCTACGCTAGTTGGCTTAACACTTATATTTTTGACCCCACTGTTCTTCTACTTGCCTACTGCTATTTTAGCGGCAATTATCTTGCGCTCTGTAGTGAGTTTATTTGATATTCAAGAAGCTATTCATCTTTGGAAAACCCATAAGGGCGACTTTGCTATGCTACTGCTTACCTTCGTCATCACCCTCTTTTGGGGAATTGAAGAAGGGGTATTAGCAGGTGTGCTATTTTCAGTTATGATGGTAATGTATCGCAGTGCAACACCAGACGTCGTAGTATTAGGACAATTGCCCAATACCCGTTTTTATCGAAATATTGAACGCTTTCCTGAAGCTATTCAACTGCCTGATTGCTTGATTGTCCGCTTCGATAGTCAGTTGTTTTTTGCGAATGTGAGTTACTTCCGAGATCGCATCGAAAACCTAGTACTCCATCATCCTGATTCCTTAAAGGCATTTGTTTTAGACGCTTCTAGCATCCACGATATAGATTCTACGGGTCTACATACGCTGGAGGAAGTCTGTGATTTTTTGAAAGAACGCGACATTCAGTTTTATGTCTCTGGTATTATTGGGCCAGTTCGGGATAGTTTGCACCAAGCAGGTTTGATGGATAAAATTGGTAAAGCCAACCAATTCATGTACATCCACGAGACCGTAGAAAGCCACTACAAACGACAAGATAATCAAGCGGATAACTGGAAAGCGGAGGCGGTGCAGACGAATTATGGGAATTTTGAGTGAGGT
>JAHDCQ010000334.1 GCA_020629845.1 Saprospiraceae bacterium
CGTTCCATTGGGACAAAAAAGAATGACCCACACTTTTCACCGTAGAGCCTTTTCCTATAAGCCGATAAATTTTACTTGGAATTTATCCGCCAATGGGAAATTGGCAGATAAATCGAAATTCAACGATTATACAATTTATTATACACGCATAGGTAGAGGATATTTTCCTATTTAGCCAGAGATAAAGCCTCACTCGACTGTGCCTGCTCCCACAGTAGCACCCGCTTACGCTTATAGTCAATGGAAATTTTACAGCAACTCAAAAATGGAAAGCCTAGCAAGCCATCTGGCGCGCCTACTAATTGGCTTAACTCCACTTGCACAAACACCTGATTGAAAAAATCGGCACTCGACATAGACGCTTGCTGCACGATGGTTTGTGTATAGCGGCGTTCGGATTGGTCAGCAGTACGTACGATAATGGCTTCTTCGAGGGGAAGTAGATTGGGCGTTTGAATAGAACTATCCAGCAAATTCGCACCCGATGCCGAATCAATGATAAAACGGTAGGGCTGTCCATGCATAGCTAACTCTACTACCACCAAGTGTTCTACTAGCCGAAATGCTACGCTGGCTAGTGGTGCTTGCCCATCCATTTCCTCTAGCTTACTGCCGTATAGACCAATTTCTTGTGCGGAATAATCAAACAAGATGTGCCAGTCTTTTAGGAGTTCATAGCCGATAAGTCCCAAGAGTGGTTTTTGAATGCGGGTTTCTAAGTGGGTCAAATCCAGTACGAGGCTTTTAAAGTTGCGCTTCTGCAAACATGCCCACGTAAAGCGTTTAACCGTTTTTTCTTGAATCGCAACAGCTTGATGCAAGCCTACTGCCTCTAAATCACTTGCTGTACCTTCAAAGTGTGCGGCATTCAATACCAAGCTAGGCGCGCCCGTGTCTAGAATAAAGTAACCTTCTTGCCCGTCCACGCTTGCATCTACTAGCACCAAATCAGCTACCAATTGAAAAGCAGGCGTACAAGTTTGCTTTGCATTCCCTGTATATATAGTACCTAAAAGTAGAGTCGTCAAGCATATCCATCGCCACATAGCGTCTGATTTTAATTTTGTTTAGGATATGCAAGTTAAATAATTATTTACAAAAAATTAACATTGATTTAATATTGAAATCGTTTTTAACATCCTTCTCTAGCTCCTCCTGCTTGTACTCATCTAAAAATACAAGCACAAATCGAAAGAAGTGGAAAAATTGCGGCAATAGGGAGATATTATAAATGTCATTACGAACAACGGTTTAGGGAACTTGTAAAATATAAGCTACCAATTTTACTTGCTCTTTTTCCTTTATGCTACGTTAAAAAGCCTCGACAGAACCAGCTATGCCTACGTTTTTTGCCTTGCTTAAAGAAAAAATAGCTTCGCAAAATTTGGTAGCTTATTTTCTACAAATTCCCTTACTGATTTCTTCAACGATAAAACTTGAACACTATGAACACAACACAGCAAGTATTATGGAAGAAAATTCAAGCATTTCAATTTGACATTCCTGAAGCTGACTTTTGTTTCTCCGACCGACTCGCTAGAGAAAATGGTTGGGACAAGGACTACACCCTCGATGTAATAGAAGAGTATCGAAAATTCCTCTTCTTGATGTGTACATCAACGCACCCGCTAACTCCCTCCGACCAAGTAGATCAAGCATGGCATCTCCATATGGTATACACCCATTCCTATTGGGTGGAGCTATGCCAGAATACCTTGCAACAAGAAATACATCACGGCCCTACCAAAGGCAGTGCGGAAGAAAAAGAAAAATTCAATGACTGGTACGCACGTACCCTGGATACCTACCAAGACACCTTTGGGCAAGTCGCGCCTACCAACATCTGGCCCAGTCCAGACGACCGCTTCCAAGAACTGAACTATCAGCGCGTGAACATGCACCAAAACTGGGTCATCAAAAAACCTGAATGGGGAAGTTTTCTCACTACTTTACTCCTAATCGGCATTTGGGTAGGCATGGTGATAGGCTCGGCTGGTAAGCTAAGTATAGGAAGTGGTATCGTCATTGTATTTGGTGCCATCTTCTTCTATATCGCCACCAAGTTTGGAACAAAAGGTAGTGGCAACTATAGTGGCGGTGTTGGATGTGGTAGCTGCGGAGGTTGTGGTGGCTGTGGCGGTTGCGGATAAGTAAGTACTCAATGAGTGAATGAAAGAATTATAAATGAGTGAATAATTGTAGATTTCATTTGCTCATTCAGTCATTCAATATTCACTCATTGAGTATTTACTACTACGATTGCCTAACTGGACAAAGTCCAGTTAAAGCTGCTCCTACTAGTTTGAAGTTACTCCTTCTCTAAACCTTGTATGCGTTTCGCTACATCAATCGTTTGTACGCGCTGCCGAAGTTGCACGGCTTGTTTCATTTCCAAGAGCGTGTAAGAAAGTACTTCGTAAGCAGCCAAAAACAACTGAAAAATAAGTAGCAACATAGTGACAGTAATAAAAGTGAGTGCTACGGCTGCAATTTCGTTCATAGTGCTTTGTTCAAAATGAAAAATCCAGGCTAATACATCGAAATAGAAGCCCAATAGCATAGTATCCATGATATTGAAAAACAACAAACTCACCAATGCCACTAATAGAAATAAACCAACCGCCTTTCCGTAGCTGGTAGCGAGTAAGGCTAAGGCTTGCCGATAGCTGCGAAAAGCATTGCGTCCCTCACCTAGAAAAGCAAGGGCTGCCCATAGGAAAATAGCCGACAGAAACAAAGGTGCAGCATAGAGCATAAGCGGATATTGGGCAAGATAAAGCACGCCATAAGTCACGATGGCAATGATGGAAGCTTTCAGCATAGCTAGGACGCGTTGCCGAGTTTCAGGCTTTTTGTCAATAGTCAAGGGTACATAAAACACACGATAATAAACAATAGCTAAGATAGCAGGTACCAATACAAATAGGAATGGCACTTGTTCATTTATAAAAAACTGCCCTACTACAGAAATAGTACCAAATACCCGATAGGGAAAAGCAAAGGCTTCGCTAGGACTTTCCGTTAAAAGGAAGCTGATGATCGTATAAATCAAAGCACCGAGTAGCGCCGTGCGCGCAATCGCGCCAAAGTGCTGCCGATATAATTCCACAGCATCTTCAAAAATTTCACTAATGGATTTTACCTTATACCAGTCAATATCGAGGGCTTGGTCGGGTGTCATTTTATGTAGGCGATTGGTGACTTCAAAGCCACCATGTTGCACTTTCCAGCGCGGATACCATACAAAATAACCTAGCACATACACTAAGCACACCAAAATGAAAAGCAGGCGAATAATATCAGGCGTTTCGGTATAGCGAGTCAGAAAACCCTCAATGAAAGCCGCCATGATGAAAATAGGCGTAACACCAACCATGATTTTCACGCCGCGTCGTGCAGATACCCGAAAAGCCTTTGCCCGCGAATAGGTGCCTGGAAAAACCAAACCACGCCCCATAGTAATACCTGCTGCACCTGCTATGATAATGGCAGAAATTTCCAATGTACCATGCGTCCAGATGGTAAGAAAAGACTCTATAAATAAGCCTTGCTCTATAAAAAAATACTGAAACGCACCCACCATAATGCCATTGCTCACTAACACTATCAATGAACCGAGCATAAAGAAAATGCCCATCACAAAAGTGAGAAATGCTACAAAAAGATTATTGCCCGCTATGCCTAGCGACATACCTATTTGGTCACGTTCTTTATATACGCGCATAGGGTCGCCTGATTCGATATTGGCACGGGTCATTTCTACATAGTCGTCGCCTAGTATAACTTGTACAAACTCCGGGTCCATAGCAGAAGAAAGCGTTCCTATCAGGAATGCACCCAGAAATACGAGCAAGGAAATCAAAAAAGCCCGCCGCGATTCATAGACCAATTGCGGCAACTCATCTGTCCAAAAATTGACGAAGCGATTGCGTTGTGATTTACGGTTTTGGTAGAGGCTTACAAATATTTGCTGTGCCAAGCCATTCAAATAGACCCGTACCGAGCGATTGGGGTAAAAGGTGCGCGCATAGGAAAGATCATCCGTCACTTGAATGAAGACCTCTTGTAGCTTTTCAGGGTCTTTGTCAGGGCTATTAAGAATTGCCTCAAAGCCCGCCCATTTTTCCTTGTTTTGTTCTATGAATTGGGTTTCGCGCATGTGTTATTTTCTTGGTTGATATTGATGATAAAGTTGAAATTGTTGAAATCTCCTTTTTTCGACTCAACAGCATCAACAATATCAACAAACCTAACTCTCCTCCCCCGCTTTCATCTTCTCGGCGGTTTCTGCTACTTGTAGAGCTTCGATGATGCCTCCAACATCGCCTTCTACAATTTTATCCAAGCTGTAAAGCGTCAAGCCAATGCGATGGTCGGTTACGCGATTTTGCGGGTAGTTGTACGTCCGGATTTTATCCGAACGATCGCCTGTACCTACTAGCGAACGTCGTGCCGATGCCACCGAACTTTGATGTTCTTGTACTTGTTGGTCTTGAATTTTTTGGTAGAGGCGTTGCATGGCTATGTCCTTGTTTTTGTGCTGCGAACGTCCGTCTTGACTTTCTGCTACTACGCCTGTTGGGAGGTGCGTGATACGAATCGCGGATTCGGTCTTGTTCACGTGCTGCCCACCTGCGCCACTTGCACGGAAGGTATCAATTTTTAAGTCAGCTTTATTGATGTCTATATCTTCCATTTCCAGTTTTGGCATCACCACTACCGTAGCGGCAGAGGTATGCACCCGCCCTTGCGACTCGGTCTTCGGCACACGCTGCACCCGATGCGCGCCTGACTCAAATTTGAGTTTGCCATACACATCCGTACCATTCACTTCTATCACGATTTTGCTATAGCCACCTACCGTACCTTCGGTGATACTGATAACTTCAGTAGACCATTTCTGCCCTTCAAAATAGCGCGAGTACATGCGGTACAAATCGCCTGCAAAAATACTTGCCTCATCGCCACCTGTACCTGAGCGAATTTCCAGAATCACATCGCGTTCATCTTCGGGGTCTTTTGGTATGAGCAATAGCTTTATCTTTTCTTCCCACTCCTCTTTCGCTGCTTCTGCGCTTGCCACTTCTTCTTTTGCCATCTCGCGCATGTCCTCATCTTCATCTTTCAGCATCTCTTTTGCTGTATCAAGATTGCCCAATACATCTTTGTAGGCATGATAGGCTTCTACAATTTCCTTTAGGTCTTTGTATTCCTTGCTCACCTTTCGCATACGGTCTTGGTCTGTTATCACAGCAGGGTCAGCAAGCTGTTCTTCCAAGCCACAGTAGCGATTATATATTTCTTCTAATTTTTCTAACATGTTTTTCTTTCCTAAAATTTTGAACTGCAAAGAAACAAAAATCAAGGCACTTTTGCTGATTCTTTCTCTAATGGGTGCATCCCAAATTGTCGCATTAGACATTTTTTTATTCTCTAAGTTTGGCTTGAATTCCTATTCAAGCCGAAATGTGTGCTCGAAACGCTGTTTCGTCCCACAA
>JAHDCQ010000335.1:0-2605 GCA_020629845.1 Saprospiraceae bacterium
ATACTTCTTGCACTACGCGTAGCTGTGTTTGCCAAATTTCATTCGCATCATGCTCCACCCAACCTGGTTTCGGATAGATTTGGGTAAACTCCTGTTGAGCAACGCCACAAATGTTACTGTCTTTATCAAAAAGAATGGCTCTTGAACTTGTTGTTCCCTGGTCGAGTGCGAGGATGTATTGCATGGATTGTTTTTTTATTATCGAATGGGACAAATATAAGAGCTTGTTTGGATATTTTACGAACTGAAAAAAGCCCATTGAAATTAATCGTATTACATTTGAAACTGATTTCTAGAAAAAATGCTGCATATTTGTGTACTGTATTAAATCATACCAATATCAAATAGCTTATTATGAACCGTGTATTACTTTGTATCGTCTTTTTAACGCCATGTCTTTTTTTCATGGGAAAACCTACTGACTTATCGGAACATTGCAAGGATAATGTAGTAGAAGAGAAAATTCGAACTTGCCCTGAAGACCAACGAGTTGGCGTATATGACCCTGAAACAGGAGAACGTACAGGGGTATATCTAGTCGTTGAACAACTCCCATGTCTTCCAGGCTGCGATACCTTAATTTACTATGAAAGACGTGGCTGTACATCTGAAAAACTGGCTCAATACCTTGATGAAAATGTAGTTTACCCTGAATGCGCTATTCAGCATGGAATACAAGATACTGTCTTAGTAACATTTATTGTTGCAAAAACTGGATGTTTAGCAGATATTTGGGTAGATAATGACCCTGGCTATGGCGTAGGCAAAGCCATACAAAATACTATAAAAACGATGGATAATTGGATTGTAGGTAGGCAAAGAGGAAGAGAAGTAGATGTACAAATAAGAAAAAAATACCCTGTGAATATCTATTCTACAAAGGGTATAAAAAAATAATTCTAACTTAAGATTTCGATAAAATTAATTGATTAGAACGGACTCAAGGCATTCGCAACTGTCCTAAATCAAACGCAAAGCCAGACATCACATGTTCCCCGTTCAGTACGCCATCAAATCCTTTTACAATCTCAATAGAACCATCCGCTCTGTAAATAAATACTTGTTCGTTTTTTGCATCTATCAGCCAAGCGAGGCGAACGCCATTTTCTATCCACTCTTCCATTTTAGCTTTCAGCCCTTTCAAAGCATCAGAACGAGAGCGTATTTCTACTACAAAGTCAGGCACGATGGGTGGAAATTTTTGCTTTTGTGCATCCGTCAAAGTAGACCACCGCGCTTCGCTTATCCAACACGCATCTGGCGAGCGCATCGCGCCATTCGGCATTAAAAAGCCTGTGGAGGAACTAAAAGAATAACCTGATTTATGTTCTCGTACCCAAGATTCAATTGCGAAAATTAAATCTTTTTCATAAAAGCCTGAATTACCACCTACTGGAGCCATAATAATGATGTTTTGAGCCGCATCGCGTTCAATGTGCAATGCTCGGTTGAGCATACAAAATTCAAATAATTCGTCGTTCGTCAAATTATTTGGATTTCTATCAAGATGTATTTTATGTCCTTCTACTATCAGCATTTATTTATACTAATTTTAGGGTAATTGCAATTGCGTCAAATCCAACTCAAAACCTTCCATCACATGTTCTCCATTCAGTACGGCATCAAATCCTTTTACAATCTCAATAGAACCATCCTCCCTGTAAATAAATACTTGTTCGTTTTTTGCATCTATCAACCAAGCCAAGCGAACACCATTTTCTATCCACTCTTCCATTTTAGCTTTCAGCCCTTTCAAAGCATCAGAACGAGAGCGTATTTCTACTACAAAGTCAGGCACGATGGGTGGAAATTTTTGCTTTTGTGCATCCGTCAAAGTAGACCACCGCGCTTCGCTTATCCAACACGCATCTGGCGAGCGCATCGCGCCATTCGGCATTAAAAAGCCTGTGGAGGAACTAAAAGAATAACCTGATTTATGTTCTCGTACCCAAGATTCAATTGCGAAAATTAAATCTTTTTCATAAAAGCCTGAATTACCACCTACTGGAGCCATAATAATGATGTTTTGAGCCGCATCGCGTTCAATGTGCAATGCTCGGTTGAGCATACAAAATTCAAATAATTCGTCGTTCGTCAAATTATTTGGATTTCTATCAAGATGTATTTTATGTCCTTCTACAATGAGCATGGATGGATTGGTATTTAAAGTCAAAAATAGCAATTTTCGCTCTATAAATCAATTATCAAGCTCCCCGAAGCATAAATACTCAATGAGTGAATATTGAATGAGTGAATGAATAAATGGAAGCTATAACTATTCACTCATTCACTCATTGTCTAGCGAGATAGCCGTCTTTGTCATCGCTCCCAAATGATTGCGATGCCGAACTGCGACATAATAATCATCCGAAGGCACTTGAAAACGCACAGCAGAAGTCCCATCCGTATGGCTCACTACTTGCCCATCATGTTTAAGTAAAGCCGCACAGGAAGCCACCACCGTAGCCGCATTATTCTTATTACGCAATTCTACTAACACCCAATCTACAATATTCTGATTGGAGATGATGCTTGCGGTCGTGGTCTCTCCTCCCCCGGCATTCACGAAGTTGTAGCCCAATGCTGTATAAGGCTCGGTAGTTGG
>JAHDCQ010000335.1:2705-5495 GCA_020629845.1 Saprospiraceae bacterium
CCCGCATCCATCACCACTTCATGTGCTACATCATTGCCAGGGTAGGGTGCATATTGACCTTGATAATTAGTGTAATTATTGCTTGCATTTTCCGAAGTATAGCTGATTTCAGTACCGCAATTTAAAATAATTGGGTCGTTGCAAGTGCCTGAACCGACAATTGGAATAGGCTCGTAAGTAGCAGTTACTTCCACAGGATCACTCGCAATCATAGTAACGCTAGTACTTGCACTATTCACATTCGCTATCGTAGCAATATCGCCGATCCATTCCTTGAATTGCATACTAGGCGCAGGTGCATCTGCTTGGATATTGACTATCGTAGAAGCAGAATACGCACCATCGCCCGTTCCTTCGTTTACGATGAGGTTGTAGAGGGTTGGGTTATTTGAGGAGGTAGCGACCAAGCCATAGAGATAGCCGTAGAGTGCCATTTTGCCACGCATAGTTTGCTGCGGTGTAAATTCGGTATGCGCCCAGATATAGCGCGATTCGTAGTAGTCTTCCCCTACTGGCCAATTAATGAAATCAGGATAGTTTTGATTGTAGAGCGCAGGCGGGCAACCGCTAGTAAAGCCACAAGCCCAAGCGTCCGTATTCAGGTAAGGCGTATGTCCTGGATGCACTCCAGGCGTGCCATCGTCCATGCCTGAAGTATAGATTTGCTCTACGCTGCGCTCATTTTGAAGGCTGGTGCTGCCCGTCGTCATCTGAATCATATTCAAGGGATTGCGACCAAGTCCCCAATCGGCTTCTAGGATAAGCGCGTTTTCAAAAAATGCCTGTTCTGTTGCGTTCGTACTCACGCGATGCGCGAGCATTGTACGATGCACATTTTGCGCCGTGTGAAAATAACCAGCTAAAAAATCGGATGCTCTTCTTGAAGGGCGAGTGAGGCTCAAATCTGCTTCTTGCGATTTTGCACTTGCTATTACTGAAGCTTTCATATTGGCGTGTAGACTGGGATAATTGATCGTTTGATTCGTCAATAAATAAGCGGCTGTTCCCCAAAGTTGGTTATAGTCATTGGGCGAATCGCCAAAAATGAAGCGGATAATTTCGGTATTATTATTCGTCACTACCGACTCGCTATTGACCGCATTTTCATACGTGGCATTGCCTGTCAAATTATATAAAAAAGCTGCCGCCATCATCTTGAAATCTCGTCCTTTCATATTCGAGTCGCCAACGCCTTGAATATCATTGAGCATTTGATTCGATTGACTAGCAGCATGATTGTAAGCAGTAATGGCTTCGCTTTGGTAGTAATTTTTTAAATATGTATTGCCTTCTATGCGGAAACACTCCGCCAGCATTGCACAGTTCGCGGCATTTATCCAAGCCGTCATTGCCGATGCACCGCCTTGATAAATAATGCCTGTGTTATTGTCAGGATTCGTTAAGCCCGAACCATAGCCATTCCCATCGCGCAGACTAAGCCAAAAATCTACTTCGTAGCGGGCTTCATCCAAAATATCAGGGATGCCATTGCCGCTTTCTGCAATATCCAAGTCATCATCATCAATGTTGCCGCCCGTCAGATAGTAAGGCAGCAACATGTCATAAATAATACTCACATGTCCGATATGCCTATCCCAGTCGAAAGCATCGCTATGACCGCCTGTGGCATTGGGATTTTCAGGACTGCCCGATTGCACATAGCCCGCGAAAATATTGGGGGCATCCCAAAGATCACCATTGGAAGCTGATAGGCTCGCCCAATCGGGATGTTGCGGATGCAAAGTGGTCAGTACAACGCGGGTGCTGGAGGTTTTAGGATTGAATAAAGGGCGACGCGGCACGGGCGAAATGCCCACGCTATCTTGCCCAATACGCATATAGAAAAAGCCGCGTGTAGAGATTTTAAAAGGTTCAAAATAAATGTCTTGTTTGATTTCAAAATCATCGCTTGCGCCCACACCTTCTACTGCGACGCGATAGATGCCTGGCGTATTGAAACCCGTGAAATCGGCATTCCAAACATTGGATTTTGTGAAGTCATAAAAGCCTACATCTTGGCCGGGCGCAGACCAAAAACTGACTGTCCCTACTTCGGTAGAAACGCCTGTAGCTACATTGTATATATAGACTTTATTGCCTTCAAAACTACTATAATCCCGTGCGCCCCCATCGCCCATCCAATGGTAGAGGTCGGCAGCTTTCACACTACTCGACGTACTATAGCCTACTCGATTGACATGCACCGCTTCGGAGCGATTATTAAAAATATCGAATTGAAAATTGGCCGTACTTTGGTCGGAATTGGTGCTATTGCCAATTTCAAGGGTGTAATTTTTGCCTTGCTGCAAAGCCTGTGGCAATTTTAAATACACGAAATGCTGGTAGCCATATTCATAGCGATAATCATTTTGAGCGACATCCCACTCGAATTGGGCTTGTCCATTGGTTTTGCTTTTTCGATAAATCACCGTTGGATTTAAGCCGCTGTTTCCATAATTGGCATCATCGCTCGACTTGATGCGCCATGTGCCTGTTTGTTGGGCTACCGTTGTATTCAAGGGCGCGCCAAAAATCAGCATATTATTATCATCAATAGTGAAAAAATTGGAAAACGCGCCATCACCCAAGCCATCATCTAGGTATTCTACTTCGCTATCCACGAAGTGTAGTAGGAGGTATTCTTGGTCAATGACTTGGAGTTCGGCTAATTTGGTAGCAAAAAGTAAGGACGTACAAAGTAAAAAAAGTGCTGCCGTCAAAAGTAGTTGAACCTTCATTTTCATAATTGCCAATTGATAGTGTGTGATTTATTTTCGTGTGAAACGGATG
>JAHDCQ010000336.1 GCA_020629845.1 Saprospiraceae bacterium
TAATAACACTTCAAAAAGCATTTGTTTCAATGCGCTTTAGTGTTTCGCCATTTCAGTTGTTACAATTATACATAATAATTTCGCTGTACCACATCCAACAATTCCGCATGTATGTTAGGATTCGCTGCCACTACCTCACCACTAAATAAGCAATCTGCTGCACCTTGATAATCAGTGACAATTCCACCAGCTTCGCGCACCAACAAAATTCCAGCCGATACATCCCAAGCATTAATGCCTCCTTCGAAGTAGGCTTCAAATCTGCCCGCCGCTACAAATGCCAAATCGAGTGCCGCCGAACCAAACCGACGAATTCCTCTCGAATGTTGCTTCACGTATTTTACGACTTCCAAATTTTTCTCTACTCGTTCCTTATCATCAAACGGAAAACCTGTTACGAAAAGGGAAGAGCGAAAATTCGCTGCACGGCTAACCTTGATTCGTTGTCCATTCAGATAAGCACCTTCATTTCGAATAGCTGTGAAACATTCCCTCGAAACAGGATTATAGATAATACCTAGCACCAACTCATTTTCGTATAGCAATCCCACACTCGTTGCAAAGTGAGGAAGCCCATGTAAATAATTGGTCGTGCCATCCAGCGGATCAATAATCCAAGTCGAAGTACTTGCTTGATTTTTCACCGTTTCCTCTTCCGTTATAAAAGTAGCTGATGGTAGAATTTTTTGTAGCCCCTCTACTAGCATCATTTCGGTTTGCTTATCTACATAACTGACCAGACTATTGAGTGCTTTGTCTTCCACTTGTTCGCTAGTGACTTTTGCTTGTTCAGCCTCCATGAATGCACCTGCTAATTTTATAGTGGGCAAAGCATCTTGCAGGACTAGTTGTAATTCTGTCTTTGTCATGATTTTATCTTCTGCATCAAAGATAAAAGGGGAAGATGATAATGCTATTCTCATCGCCACATAAATTACAACATCCAAATTACGCATATAAAAAACACGCATATAATATCTGCTCTACTTGCCGTTCCACATCTTCGAGAATAGCAGTATCTTGTCCTTGTCTTTTTACATATTATAAAAAATCATAATACGTTTTAATGAACGCTGGTATTAAAGTTTTCGCACCTGCTTCGGTAGCGAATGTGGCTTGTGGTTTTGACATTTTAGGTTTTGCAATTGACCGCCCTGGCGACGAAGTCATCGCACGATTTTCGGATACACCTGGTTTACGCATTACCGCTATTACAGGAACAAAAGGGAAAAAACTTCCTTATGAACTAGAAAAGAATACAGCAGGTTATGCAGCCATGCGTTTTCTGCAACATATAGGAGAAACGAAGCGGGGTATAGAAATGGAAATTCATAAGAAAATGCCTTTTGGTAGTGGCTTGGGTTCAAGTGCTGCTAGTGCTGTAGCGGGGGTAATGGCAATGAATGAATTGCTGCGCCGTCCGCTCGAAAAACGAGAGCTACTACGATTCGCTGTGGAAGGCGAACAAATTGCAGATGGTGCGTTTCATGCAGATAATGTCGCGCCTTCGCTCATTGGTGGTATCATTTTGGTTCGAGACAATCCAACTTTAGATGTGCATCGTTTGGCTGTGCCGAAGGGTTTGCAAGCCGTAGTGATTCATCCAAAAATTGAAATTCTCACGAAAGATGCGCGTGATATTTTAAGCAAAGAAACAAGTCTGAAACAACACATTCAACAAAGTGGAAATCTTGCTGGCTTGATAGTAGGCTTATATCATTCCGATTTTGATTTGATTGCACGCTCACTGCAAGATGTAATTATTGAACCGCAGCGAGCGCAATTAATTCCACACTTCTTTGAAGTAAAAAATGCTGCGCTAGAGCAAGGCGCGCTAGGTTGTAGTATTTCAGGTGCAGGCCCATCTATTTTTGCATTGTGTGCCAATACGCTTATTGCGGAAAATGTAGGAAATGCAATGCAAAAAATATTCTACGATAATAAGATTAATAGCGAATTATTCGTTTCTAATATCAACCAAAATGGAGCGATTAAACTGTAAACAAAACCTTATATATATCCCATAGGGTTCACAATAAATAGTAATGAAACTTTATAGTACCAACAGTCCTACGAATTATGTATCTTTAAAAGAAGCCGTACTGAAAGGACTGCCCGATGACAATGGCTTATTTATGCCTGAAGTAATCCCTGCATTACCCAAAGAATTTATCAAAAAACTATCCGATTATCCTTTTCCAGTTATTGCCTATGAAGTATCTCGGCATCTTTTAGCAGAAGCTATACCTGAAAAAGACCTCTATATGCTCATACGAAATGCAGTAAATTTCTCTGCACCTATAGTTGCATTAGATGAATCTAAGTATATACTAGAACTATTTCATGGACCATCACTTGCATTCAAAGATTTTGGTGCGCGTTTTATGGCGCAATTGATGAGCTATTTTAATAAAAATGAGGATAAAGAACTCACTATTCTGGTCGCTACTTCGGGCGATACAGGTGGAGCAGTAGCCGCAGGTTTTTACAAAACGCCTGGTATTAATGTCATCATCCTCTACCCTTCTGGTAAAGTAAGTGCTTTGCAAGAAAAACAATTGACTACTTTAGGAGAAAACATTACTGCTTTAGAAGTAGATGGCACCTTCGATGACTGCCAAGCTATGGTAAAAAGCGCCTTTCTTGATGCTGACTTAAATGCACATTTACGCTTAAGTTCTGCCAATTCTATTAATATTGCACGACTTATCCCACAGTCTTTTTACTACTTTGAAGCCTATAAACAACTACCCAAAGACGAACGAGATGCTATATTCTGTGTACCAAGTGGTAATTTTGGCAACCTTACTGCAGGGCTTTTTGCTCAAAAAATGGGCTTGCCTATACAGCATTTCATAGCAGCTACCAATGCAAATGATGTAGTCCCTGAGTATTTAGCTAGTGGAAAGTACAACCCAAAACCTTCTGTTCAGACTATTTCTAATGCTATGGATGTAGGAAATCCATCTAATTTTGCGCGCATGCTAGACCTATGTTCCACGTGGAACACTATGCAAAACACCATTTCTGGTTATACTTGCAATGATGATTCGACAAGAAAAGGTATGAAAGAAGTAAAAGAAAAGTACGATTATATCATTGACCCGCATGGCGCAGTAGGTTATAATGCCATAAAAGACTACCAAGAAAAGCATCCAAATACTAAAGCAGTAGTATTAGAGACGGCGCATTACTCTAAATTTTTGGATGTAGTAGAGCCTGTGCTAGAAGACAAAGTGCCTATTCCTGAGCGATTAGCAGTACTGGCGAATAAAGAAAAAGTAGCTATCCAGATGGAAAACACCTTTGAATCTTTTAAAGAATGGCTTATTCAGAGTAGATAGTTTATTAGCAAAAGCCTGTCAAATCAATTTTGACAGGCTTTTTAATTACTCTTTTCAACCTTAATATCGTTCCATAAAAGCATATCCATCTATATAAACCCTACACATTATGTTCCACGTGGAACATTAAGACGGCTTAACGAGCTAAACAAAACCATGTTCCACGTGGAACATTGCCTTTTTGACAATAATATTTCCTACAAAATACTATCTTTATACTGGGATTTTAATATTAAAATAGCTAATTAAAATGAAAAAACTAGGCTTAATCACTCTTTGTTTACTAGTATCCATTACCTATATATGGGCGCAAGAGAATACAAATAAGAATAAATTTAGGCAACTAGGACAAGAATTGCCTACTCCTAATGTCTATCGAACTGCCTCTGGTGCGCCAGGTCATGCCTACTGGCAACAGCAAGCAGACTATAAAATGAAGCTAGAACTAGACGATAATAAGCAACGAATCTATGGAGAAGAGACTATAACATACTATAATAATTCTCCTGACAATTTAGATTATCTATGGGTACAGCTCGATCAAAACGTGCGTTCAAAAGACTCTGATAGTTATAAAATACGCACACAAGAGCTAGATGATAAGATGAGTTTGCAAGGCTTAGCAGGTATAGTACCTACATTTGATGGTGGTTTTAAGATAGAAAAAGTAAGCCATACAGATGGGAAAGCTCTTGAATATACCATCGTAAAAACTATGATGCGCGTAGATTTACCTCAAACATTGAAGTCAGGGGAGCAGTTTTCCTTTAATATCGAGTGGTGGTATAACATCAATAATCGCTTCCAACGAGAGATTCCAGGTGGTCGTTCGGGCTATGAATACTTTCCAGAAGATGATAATTACCTCTATTGTATCGCTCAATTCTTCCCTAGAATGGCAGTATATATAGATAATGAAGGCTGGCAGAATAAGCAATTCTTAGGCGATGGAGAGTTTACTTTAACCTTCGGAGACTATGATTTTGAGCTTACTGTACCTGCCGACCACTATGTAGCAGCTACTGGAGAACTCCAAAATGCAAACGAAGTACTAAGTGGAAAAGAGAAAAACCGATGGAAGGAAGCACAAACGGCTTATGAAAAACCTGTAATAATAGTAACAGAAGAGGAGGCAAGAGACAATGAAAAGACTAAATCGGATAAGAAAAAGACATGGAAATTCAAGGCAAAAAACGTACGAGACTTTGCCTTTGCTACTTCTCGTAAATTTATCTGGGATGCAATGGCAGTAAAACAAAGCGATGGAACTACCGTAATGGCAATGTCCATGTATCCTAAAGAAGGTAATCCGCTATGGGAACGCTACTCTACTAAAGCAGTAGCACATACGCTAAAGTGGTACTCGCATTATACTTTCCCCTACCCTTATCCTGTGGCATGGTCTATTCATCAGGCAAAAATAGGGATGGAATACCCTATGATTTGCTTCAATTATGGACGACCAGAAAAAGACGGCACCTATTCTGAACGCACTAAATATGGTATGATAGGCGTAATTATACATGAAGTAGGACATAACTATTTTCCTATGATTGTAAATTCCGATGAACGCCAATGGACATGGATGGATGAAGGACTCAACTCTTTCGTGCAATATCTAGCAGAACAACAATGGGAACGCGACTACCCTTCGCGCCGAGGACCAGCACATAAGATAGTAGATTATATGAGTGGAGATAAAAGCAATATCACTCCAATAATGACGAACTCGGAAAGCATATTTCAATTCGGAAATAATGCCTATGGCAAGCCAGCAACAGCATTAAATATTTTGCGCGAAACGATACTCGGACGTGAGCTTTTCGACTATGCCTTTAAGACCTACTCTACTCGTTGGATGTTTAAGCACCCAACACCTGCCGATTTGTTCCGTACTATGGAGGATGCTTCGGGCGTAGATTTAGATTGGTTTTGGAGAGGCTGGTTCTATACTACCGATCATGTGGATTTAGCTATATCCGATGTACAAGCATTTCGCATTGATTCTAAGAATCCTGATGTAGAAAATTTAGCCAGTAAAGATGCGCGTGAAGATGCGCCACGTCCAATTGGTTCGATACGTAATGAGGAAGAAATAGCGCAAACGCAAGATGAAATTGACCGCGACCTCCGTGATTTCTATAC
>JAHDCQ010000027.1:0-21026 GCA_020629845.1 Saprospiraceae bacterium
TAGTTCAACAATTGTGCAATTTGTTATACACACTAAGAGAAAAGAGACTTACACATATATAGATTTTTTCTTACCTTCATTCTCTCCTCTCTCAATGAGCGAAGCGAATGTTCTCTCCTCTCTGCTCTCCTAAATAGTTACTATAGAAGAAAACAATCATGCTAGAAGTACGAAATTTAACAAAGACCTACCAAACTGCGGATAAAGCACTTACTGTACTCGATAATGTGAGCTTCAAACTGGAAAAAGGGGATACCTTCTCGATAGTTGGGCCGTCGGGTTCGGGAAAGACGACTTTGCTGGGGCTTTGCGCGGGTTTGGATAGAGCAACTTCTGGCTCTGTTATTTTGAATGGTAAAACTCTAGATAAGCTTAGTGAAGATGAACGGGCGGGAGTTCGGAATGCCGATGTAGGCTTTATTTTCCAAAACTTTCAGCTTATCCCCACGCTTACGGCTTTGGAAAATGTTATCGTACCATTAGAGCTGCGTGGCGAACGCAATGTAGAGAAAATAGGCATGGAGCTGCTCGAAAAAGTGGGACTCGCAAAACGCTTCGACCACTACCCTACCCAGCTTTCTGGTGGAGAACAGCAGCGCGTATCTTTAGCCCGCGCCTTCTCGAACCGTCCAAAAATTCTATTCGCTGATGAACCGACGGGCAATCTTGATGAGGAAACAGGTCAAAAAGTAGAAAAACTCATCTTCGACCTTAATGCCGAACAAGGCACTACCCTAGTACTAGTGACGCATGACTTAGATTTAGCTGCTAAGACACAGAAAATCATGCGCTTGCGTGGTGGAAAAGTGGTGGAGAATAAAGCTGCTTTGGTTTAGCAAATTTACTTTATCAAATAAAAGTTGAAGGTATAAACTAAAAAATCAACAAAAATCTAGTACCTTAATCTCGTAAAATCAATTCGTGATGGCCAAATTGTATTATTAGAAATGGGCGTACACTACTTCGTTGGTATAGGTATTACTGACTATCAAGACTTTCCTAAGCTTCCAAACGCAGCAAAGGATATAACAGATGTTGCGAATATTCTTCAGACAAAATATCAATTTACCGAAGACAATACTATTATCCTGCTTAATAAAGAAGCTACTCGAAACAACATTATTGCCCTATTAGAAGACCTGATTAAAAAAGTAAGTGATAAAGATAGCTTACTCATTTACTTCTCAGGTCACGGACACTTGACTCGCAATAATGAACGTGGTTTTTGGATTCCTGTGGACGCAGAATTATCTAATACTAGCACTTATATTAGAAACTCTACTATTCGAGACTATATAGCTGATATAAAATCATTGCACACTTTACTTATTTCTGATGCTTGTTTTTCGGGTAGTATATTTGTAAGAGGACTAAAGACATCATCCACTTCTTACGATAAGCTATACCAAACGCCTTCTAGGTGGGGACTTACTTCTGGCAGACATGATGAATATGTAAATGATGGGAAGCGAGGAACCAATAGCCCTTTTGCTAAAAGTATACTTGATATTTTAAAAGAGAATGGAGATAAAAAATTATACGTTCTAGAACTTATCAATCATGTGACAGCCAGAACGCGCTCAGAATCCCTACAAACTCCAGAAGGCAATCCCTTATTCCAATGTGGACACAAAGGAGGGCAGTTTACATTTTTTGAAAAGTCTGCTGTACCAGCTTTAGAAAATAAGGCTTTAGATAGCAGTCCTGAAACACATTCTATACCAACTACTAATAAGAATGTCAAAGAAGAAACGCCTCCTCTTATTCCTCCTCAGTACATCAAATATATCATTGGTCTGTTAGTATTAGTTATAATAATGTCTTGGATGATACT
The DNA here is from genome assembly GCA_020629845.1 of Saprospiraceae bacterium. GTDB lineage: Bacteria > Bacteroidota > Bacteroidia > Chitinophagales > Saprospiraceae > JAAUTG01. The sequence goes on from JAHDCQ010000027.1 coordinate 1,835, forward strand.
ATCCAACTTAAGAAATACAAGTAACACAGATGTTCCTATAGAAAATATGGATAATATACCTTCCAATGAAACGCCAACAATTAGCTATCAGACATTTACAGATGTAAGAGATAAGCAGCAATACAACTACTTTATGGCTAAAGACTCTAATCTATGGATGACTGAAAACTTAAGACATCAAATAAATACTGGGAAATACTTTCCAGAAAAGCAGGAATCTCTTGTTGATTCCTTCGGCTACTACTACATGTGGGACGAAGCTATGCAGGCATGTCCTGATGGATGGCATTTACCAAGTCAAGAGCAATGGGAAAATTTCGCGCTTCAATATGGAGGATTTTATGATGCGGGCGATTATACGGAAGAAGATGGTAGAAAGGGATATAAGGCCTTAATAGGTGGCGGGAATAGTGGTTTCAATGCAACCCTATCAGGATTTTACGATAATGATGATGATTTTTTCAACCTTGATTATTCTGGGCATTATTGGACATCTACAGCGCTTTCTGCCTTTCAAAATGAAGGAGTAGCTATAAATGGTGAAGTAAAAGACAATGCGATGGTAATGGACTTTGTAGGAGGTAGAGATACCCTTATAAGAAGTACTTATCAAGAGAAAAGTAATCGATTATCCTGTCGGTGCATAAAATCTAAAGAATAATCAAAAGTCACACATATGCCCATGTTCTTTGAGCCATTTTTCTTGTTGCTTATAGTTGGGCATAGCTTTAGCTACAATGCGCCAAAAACGCGGCGAATGGTTCATTTCGAGGAGGTGTGAAAGCTCATGTACGATTACATAATCAATTACTGCCGTAGGTGCAAAAAGCAAGCGCGTCGAAAGATTGACATTGCCTTTAGTAGAGCAACTCCCCCAATTGGAGTGATTGTATTTCAAGGATATTTTATTGATTTTCTTTTGAAAATGCCGCTCGTTCAGGCGATGTACACGCGCACTAATGTATGGTAGAAAATCATTTCCTACGGTACGGCTTAGAAGTGTACGAATGCTATTTTGGGTTTCGGTTTCATTGAGATGTTGGCTCATTTTGAGATGTATAGTACTACCATACTGTTTGGCTGCTGAGGTTTTTCTATCCAAATATTCGATATGCAAGATATATTCACGCGCGCCTACTCGTAGCGTATCGCCATCCTGATATACTTTCCTATCAAAGCGGTTTCGTACATTATCATTCGATTGCAATTGCTTACGCACCCAATCTTCAAACCACTTCATGTAGTGGTTCTTCTGTACTCGTGTGAGTAAGCGCGGCATACGCAAGATAAAAGCTTTTTTACCCACCGAAGCCCGCACATTGCGCCGACGTTCTCGGTAAATTTTAATCGGTATTTCTTGGCCGTTGATAGTTAAGTAGGTATGCTGTGTTTGTTTCTGCATATATCTGAATTAGTGATGAGTAATGAGTAAGGATTGTGTACAAAATAACTTCGTAATTTATACTGCTTCTTTTGTCCTTATTTTCACTTTGGAACTAGTCATTTATCCAGATAAACTCCTATTTCCAAAATAAAAACAATAACAAAATTAGCTACTCTAAATTTACGAACTTATTTCATACACAATCCTAATGAGCTATGAGTGTTGAATATGCCTGATACTCATAACTCATAGCTCATCATTCATCACTCTAGAAAGCATTCATTACATCTACCAATGCCTGAACACTTGCTATATCCATCGCATTATACATAGAAGCGCGGAAACCGCCTACTGAACGATGCCCTTTAACACCAATACAACCTGCTTCGGCAGCTTTTTCTATGAATTCTGCTGTTCTTGATTCATCTGTTGGCATAAATACCGCATTCATCACCGAACGATCTTCTTTAGCAATTGGACAATGGAAATTCGGACTTGCTTCTATCGCATCATATAACAAAGCAGCTTTGGCAGCATTACGCTTTGCCATGGCTTCCACACCACCATTTGCTTTAATCCAACGCATGTTCAACATCGCTACATATATCGGAAAAGCAGGGGGCGTATTGAACATCGAAGCTTTCTTGATGTGCGTGTTATAATCCAACATAGTTGGAATAGCGCGCTCGGTTTTGCCGAGTAAATCTTTACGCAAAATCACGAGTGTAGTTCCTGCTGGCCCTAGATTTTTTTGTGCGCCTGCATAAATCATTCCAAAACGTGACATATCTAATGGGCGACTAAAAATATCAGAAGACATATCTGCTACTAGAGGCTTACCTGTCACTGGAAAGCTATGATATTGTGTCCCTGTTACGGTATTATTGCTCGTAATATGCAAATAAGTCGCATCGGCAGGAATAGCTAAGTCCTTAGGAATGTAGGCGTAATTTTTGTCTTCGGAAGAAGCAATCACTTCTACTGTACCAAATTGTCCTGCTTCTACAATAGCTTTATCCGACCAGCGACCTGTATTTACGAAAGCTGCTTTAGCATCACTAGCAAGTAAATTCATGGCAGACATGAAAAATTGCGAACTTGCACCTCCCGTTAAAAACAGCACCGCGAATTCATCGCCAAGGCCCAGTAGTTCACGCACTAAAGCTTCAGCTTCCTCCATTACCGCGCCAAAATCAGCGCTTCTATGTGATATTTCTAGTACGGATAAACCGCTACCATTGAAATCGACACAGGCAGCGGCTGCTTCTTGCATTACGCTTTTGGGCAGGATGGCAGGTCCTGCATAAAAATTATGCTTCTTCATAATGTATTTTAGATTGGTATCCACACCTTTCGGTGTGATGATTTTCAGGGCGCAAAAATAGTAAACTTTAGCATTGGGAACAGTAGCTTTCTTAACTTAAAATCTATTTTAGGGAGCAAGCAAGAAATAAGCTACCTATTCTGACTTGCTCCCTTAAGTAATTCGCACCAATTAGTTCGATAAATTTAGAATTGTCATTTTTTGGAAGAAAATAGGGAAAAAAGGCTTTATTAGTTACTGAACTAATTCAACATGTTCGTCCAATTGAAATTGGAGAATTAAAAATTGAAGATTAACAAAATTATTGTTTTGTAAAATTTTGAACGACAATAAATTACATATTTTACATTTCAACCATTTTCATTTTTCAATTATCCATTTTCAATTTGGCGGGCATATTATGCTTAGTACAAGTTACTTATATACATCTACCAAGTCACATTTTGTCATATTTAAATGTTAAAAAAGGTACTTCTATGAAGCAAATTAATTCAAAAAAACGTAATTTCGTGTATTACTAGAATACCACTTAAAAAAAGCATGCTTGATCATGTTCTTCAGACACTAAGGCGTGTCCAACCGTTTGCTTAAAAAAATTCTATATTTGACGCTCTAAATTGTTAGTACATCCATTATATAAATAGCTATGCAATAGCTATCTATACTCACACGATAGCAGACTTACCCATTCTGAATTTTTCAGGAAAAAATATTACTCAAACATATTATTAAAAAATAAATATTTGATGTATCTTGCATTAGAATTGAATTTTAGTAGCCGAACCCTGCTTGCTGTGGTATCTAGACCCAGCAATATCCAAATAAACATGAATATATTTTAAAAGCTATGAAGACGCGTACACTAATACGTCTATCAGGATTGATCCTGATAGCGACTCTTTTATGTAAAACACTCTTTGCAGCTACCGTTACTGTATCTACACTAAACTTTACAGGTGCTGGTTCTTTGAACGAGGCCCTTACTACTACGAATGCCAGCTCAGGACCGCACACCATTGAGTTTTCCGTAACGGGTACCATTACTGCTACTACTCTCTTACCTATCATTACAGAAGATGTAACTATAAATGCAGAAGGTATTACAATAGATGGGTCATTCCAATATCAAATATTCGACATCTCATCTGCGGCAACTGTGGTTATCAATAAAGTAACAGTAGTAAATGCACTATCGGTAGTAGGTGCAGTAATTAGTAATAGAGGACAATTAACCCTAAATGAAGTAACATTTGCTAACAATAGAGCAAGTGATCGAGCAGGTGCAATCTACAATCAAGGGGGCACCATACTTGTTAATAACTCTACTATCAACAATAATAATGGAGGAAACACAGGTGGCGGTGGAATTTATAACACCTCTTCAGGTACTATAGACGTAGTGAATAGCACGATTAGTGGTAATTTTACTTTCGGTCTTGGTGGTGGAATACGTAATGGAGGAAGAATGACGCTTACCCATGTCACACTTGCCAATAATTCTTCTTTTACTACTAGTGGTGCTGGTGGGATTAATAACCTGGGCTTTTTAACCATGAGTAATAATATCGTTTACAATAACACTAGTGGTTTTTTTGGTACTAGTGATGATATTAATTCCGTTACTGTCATTTCTACGCCTAATGCCAATTTAGTAGGTCTATGTACTGGCAATTGTCCTTCATTTCCTTATAGTGCCAACCCTTTACTGTCTCCTATTGCTGATAATGGTGGAGTTACACAAACGATGGCCCTCTTATCAACTAGTCCAGCTATTGACGCTGGCACAGGAGCTGAAAGCGTAGACCAAAGAATATATTCGCGTGATGGTATACCAGATCTCGGAGCTTATGAATTTGGAGCTTCTGCTATGTCATCAGGCACGCCTATTGTGTTGCGATTGAAAGCAATGTTAGGCGGAGCCCTTGAAGATACAACTGATGGACTTATGAGGAGTGATTTACAGCTTGTGTTGCCGAGTAGTGATCCTTATGGTACAGGTCAAGTGGCTAATTCAGGCGTATTATTAGCAGATACAGGAAGCAATTCAATTGTAGATTGGATACTTATTGAAATTCGAAGTAGCGCTACACCAAGTGCTGTAATCTATGAAAGAGCAGCTCTTATTCAACGAGATGGGGATATTGTAGACGTAGATGGGTCTTCCGATGTTTCTATTCCTACTACCTCTGTTCCAACAGGTACATACTATATCGCATTGAGGCATCGAAATCATTTAGGTGTAATGGCTACTACGCCACTCAATATTCCATAAAATATTTGCTCGTTGACATCATATGTGAAAGCACATTGATTTTTGCATATGATGTCAATATTATAACCTACCAGGACACCGCTTGCACCGCTTTCCTTTCTTATATTTTTTACAGCATTTTTTCTTAACACTCTTAGCCGTCGCTATTGGCAATGGGAAGGCTAATTTTACAGTTACGGATTCAATAGTAACCCCTGAATTGATTTGCTTAAGCATCTTGTTTAATTGGTTCTCTCACAAATCCCGTGACGAAGCCGAAGAAAAAGCAATCACAACACAACACTACTTGCTGTACGTTTTTGTACTTACTTTTTCTTCGCCCACGGAATTTGTCAGAAAACGATTTAATTTAGACTAAATTTAAATAGGCTCGCAAATGTACTATATTCTAGCTAAGTTTTCAAACGACTACAAACAAAAAAGTCGGTACTGCTGTATCAGCAATACCGACTTTTTATTTAATGCTTCGTAAGTCACATTACTACTTACGTGCTGTTTTACGCTCTTTGATACGCGCTTTCTTACCTACTAAGTCACGCAAGTAATATAAGCGAGAACGACGCACTTTACCACGCTTTAGCACTTTTATGCCTGCAATACCAGGCGAAGCAAATGGAAAAATACGCTCTACTCCTACTCCATTCGACATTTTACGAACGGTAAAAGTTTTGGTCGCGCCTTGTCCTTTAACTTGAATAACGTCACCTCGAAAATCCTGAATCCGCTCTTTTGTTCCCTCTATAATTCGGTAACTTACTACTACGGTATCACCTGCACGAAAGTCAGGATAATCAGTCTCTCTTGACATTTGTTCCTGGACAAACTTTATAGCATCCATGATTGGAATATTTTGTAGCATACAAATAGCGGAACGCTGATTAATGTGTAAAATCTATTGCTACACACGTTCATTTCTGTTGCTGAAGCTTTAAAAAAGTACCTATTTTGAAAATAGGAACGCGAAGATAATAAAATTTTCAGGTAGTAGAAAATAAAATTTTCAGCTAGCATTAGCTCGGCTTTAGCCATTGGCAGTTCATTTCTCATGAAATTGTTGGCGGATAGTTCAAAACTATCCTGACTACCTTTTGTACCACTCTTTATAGCAGTAACAAGTAAATACTCAATGATTGAATGAGCGAATAGAATCCATAATTATTCACTATTCTTTCATACACTCATTGAGTATTTACAGTAACAAAATATAAAACAGGTTCGACTTTAGTCTTTCTTTAACGCAACCTTTGCAAGATAAATACAACAATTTGTAGCATTGGATGTATTGAAGAAGACAGCACAATTGTTCATTAAAGTACTTTATGTTCAAAACAATGAACTACTATGGAAGGCAAAATATTCCCTTCCTATTTATACTCGATTTTCGCTTGCAAGAGCCAATTATAATTCCTTTAGAAGCGGCAGCATCGGCAGGTATTTTTTTTGAGATTAAAGATAAAAGCAATTTCAGTCCTCATACACATTTGCCGCACATGATTGAATTCCAAAAATATCCAATTCCTTATACGCGCTATTGCAAGGGCTTCCAAATAGTACAGCAGCATTTGAAACGTGGCAACTCGTTTCTGACCAACCTCACCTACCCTACTCGTATTGAAATGAATCTTTCTTTACGACAAATTTTGGAGTATAGTACAGCGAAATTTAAACTGCTATATAAAGATCAATTTGTATCTTTTTCACCAGAACCATTTATCAAAATTCAGAATGGATGCATTAGTTCCTACCCCATGAAAGGAACGATTGATGCCCAAATACCTCATGCCCGCGCTACCTTACTAGCAGATACTAAGGAACGCGCCGAGCATAATACGATTGTAGATTTAATTCGGAATGACCTGAGCCAAGTAGCAACAAGGGTACGCGTGAAGCGTTTTCGCTATTTAGATGAAGTACAGACATTAAATGGGCGTTTACTACAGATGAGTTCTGAAATAGAGGGGCAATTGCCTAAAAATTATCAAGAAAATATAGGTGATATACTCGCACAACTCCTTCCTGCAGGTTCTATTTCTGGAGCGCCCAAACAAAAGACGGTAGAAATCATACAAGCTGCTGAGGGCTATGAACGGGGCTATTACACAGGCATTTTTGGCTACTATGATAATGGCTATTTGGAAAGCGGAGTATTAATCCGCTTTATAGAACGCATCGGCAATGACTTATACTATAAAAGTGGCGGCGGCATCACGGTTTTTAGCAAAGCCGAGCAAGAATATCAAGAATTAATATCGAAAGTATATGTGCCAATTCATAGAAAGCATTTCAATACGGAACGGACAACCGCAATTGCTCAATTGGCATGAGGCGCGTATGCAACGCAGCCGTAAAATGATGTTAGGCTTAGAAGACAACATTAGCCTAAAAGAAGTAATACACCTGCCTACATTTGCTGAACATACTTGGACGAAATGTCGCATTACTTACGCAAGGCATATTGAGAAAATAACGTATGAACCCTATCAATTGCGCCCTGTACATAGCTTACAGTTGGTGCAAGCAGATGATATTGATTATGCTTATAAATATAAAGACCGTTCTGCGCTCGACGCGCTCTTTGCACAAGGTGGTGGTTTTGATAATATCCTTATGGTAAAGCAAGGTTTTATCAGCGATTCTTACTATGCGAATGTAGTATTTGAAAATGCAAAAGGGTACTTTACTCCTGATACTCCCCTGCTACAAGGCGTACAAAGAGCCTACTTATTGGAGCAAAAACGCATTAAGCCATGTTCTATACGCGTAGAAGACATTCCGAACTATGAGCGTGTACATCTCATTAATGCATTTATGGGTTTGGGGGATTGTGTAGTAGATACTGCTGCTATAAACAACAAGCACTATGAACATAACGTCCATAGTGCTTGACAACTTGACTATAAAAGAGTACAATTAGTTCTTAACAAAACGAAGTACATCTCTATTGCCATCCACTAATTGGACGCTAACAAAGTATGTGCCTCCCAACAGCTTTGATACATTTAGCTGCGTAAGTGTTGTTTCATTTCCTTGGAGGGTCATTACCTCCTTACCCGTGATATCGAATACGCGGATTAGTTCTGCATCAGCATAAGACTTCACGTTTAGTATATCATGTGTAGGTGATGGATACACCTCTGTGTCTCCCTTTTCAGCACCAAACTGAACAGCAACTACATCAGAATATTCAAATGCTCCACTAAAGTCTACTTGCTTCAAGCGGTAGTAGTTTACGCCTACTCGTGGCGATAAATCCACATAATTATATGATTGTAACTCTACGGTAGTGCCTGCTCCTTGAACTTTACCAAGTGTTTCAAACTTATTACCATCAAAGCTACGCTCTATCTCGAAATGACTGTTATCTATTTCCGAAGCAGTCATCCAATCCAATACTACTGTTGCATCTTGTGCTTCCCCTGTGAATGCCAATAATTCTACTGGTACACAGTCAGCTACTATTGCTATTACATCCTTAGGACATGGGTCGGAACAAGGACATTGTACTTGATAAGTTACTTCTGTTGCGCCATTAAATACTGGTGCCACCGTACTGCCTGTCGTCATAGTACCATCTGGTGCTGTCCAAACAGGTGTATCTGCCATACCTGGTTGCATTGGAAAAGTAAGTGGAATTGTTACCGCTGCTGCACAGTCTGTTGTAGTAATTGGCCAGCCGTCGCTAGAAGTGAGTACTACATCACTAGTCAAACAGCTACCGCCGCCTACATCTGAAATAGTTACGGTATAGCTATCCAAGTTTCCAGTATCGCCAGCTACACAATCACCGATAATCAGATTCCAACCAGCACCTATCGCTGCACCATCCAGCGCGCTAAAGTCTGTGTCAAACATACCACTAAGAGGCGTAGGTTCAGCACATACATCATATGTATTACTAGCTCCACTCATGAATACAAGATCCATAAAGTCATCACCGCTATTACAAGTACCAGAGTTAGATCCCATAGTAACTGTAGTTCCATCTGGTGCTTGCAGGTAGAATGCCAAATCCGATACCCAAGTATGTGTACCTGTAAGCGATACGGTAATCTTCATGTTATCATTATCGAAGGTACAATCGCAAGGAGGACAAGTCACCGAAAGCTCATTATTTTGTGCAGCACATGGCATAGTAGCAAATGTCGGTACTACCTCTGGACAGTCAATATTGACAGTAACTGTACCACCTGTTACTTCTGTACCCCATGTTTTATTTGCTTCGTCCCAGGGTTGCATCATTAGGTTGTAGACTCTTGTCTCCATACCACCACATTCATCGCCCTGTAAATCTAAGTCACCGATTTCACTTACATCACCTGCTCCCATTTCTACCCAATTGAAACAAGTCATACCTGTAGCATAGCCATACCAACTCTGCTGAATATCTAATAAATCTAAACTTGTAACATCTGAGCAATCCGTAATATTGATAGTTTGTGCATTAGCAGCATTTGGCGTATTATCTAAAGATGATAAATCATTGTTGCAGTTGCCACGCTGTGAAGAACATGCCAAAGTAGCACGACAACCAGCAGGCGCAGGAATACCTGTAATATCGCCATAGCCTAATACAGCTTGCATGATTGCTGCCTGTTGTTGTGTGAACATCGCTAAGCATGCATCATCCGAGTAATCCATATGGTTGAAGTACATATCTGGCTTATCACCTGCACCGTCGTTACAGTCATTTTGTCCTGCAGGACAACCAGTATTTTGTCCATTCTGTGTAGGTGTATCAGTCAAACCATCATCATTAGCACACGTACCATCACCACCTATGTGGTATAATCCTAGCCAGTGCCCTACTTCGTGTGTAAGTGTTTTACCACCATCGAAAGGTGGATTCGCTGGTGCACCAATAGTAAATGCAGTACTATTTACATAAACACCATCATTATTTTCTATACAGTTTCCGAATGGATTGCCTGGAAAAGGAATACTAGACGCTACACCCAATAGTCCTCCATCGAATGGCGCAGCATATATATTCAAGAAATCATTAGGAGCTTCCTGCGAGCAGTTGAATAGTTGCGTATAATCACAAGTTCCGCCACCACATGCTGCTGGACAAGCAGTTACATTTTGGCGATTGACAACACCCATGCAAAATTGAATACAAGTGTTGTAAGCATCTACATCTTGAAAGCACTCATCAATTAGGTCTTTATTGACGTTGTAACCTCCAAAGTCTGCATTTAATGAACCTAATACTGCATCTAGTTGAGCTTGTGAGAAATTGATACCTGTACCAACTGCCCCGCCATTATGAAAGATGTGAAAAGCTACAGGGATTACCACTACTCCATCTGGGCAGTCACCATCAGTTTTTTGTGCTTCTCGTTGCTCATACTGCTCTACTGATTTTTGTACGAAGCTTTGATACTGTTTGTTGTTTTCGTCATACAATCCCTCACCGCGTGCGGTTTTCACAAGCTCCTCCATTCCACATCTAGGAATTAGATTAGACTCGCCTTTTTGTGCTGCTATTTCGTTCGAATAGAACAATAGACCAGCAAACAGGGACAAGTAGCAGAACAGTTGTGTTCTACTACAGCACTGTAGTAAATTTAGTCGCATAATGTCTGTTTGTACTCTGTTATATATTTAAATTCTTTAATTGACTTTAACTGTAGCTATGCGAACAGTTAGCAGCAGATGGATAGGCTTGTGTGAGTGGAAAATATTTTGCAATTATGACTTATGAAGTATTGTTGAGTGTATAAGATTGTAATCGAGTGAATAGGATGTTTTCTTAACTTACGTTGCACAAATATAGGAAAGCTCCTTAATTTTGCAAAAAAATATATAAAAAAAACAAATTTGTTTTTAATCAAAAAACATAACCTATTCATATATAGTAGCTTGCAAAGTTGTACTAAATGATTTTTTTATTGGTGCTGTAGAATTTTGTATACGGAACCCCATCTAATTTCCTCTATTTTTTACTGTTCATCCCCGCTTTAATGTCCCATATTTCGCTTAATATGATAGTAGGTTTCTACCTGCGAACGGATAGCAATATCTGTACTTCCCTGGCTATATTTATTGAGTTGTTCTTCGTCCAAAATTCGGGCTTTTACATTGTCACTTAATTGGATATTAATGTAATTTTTGACTTCTTTTTTAAGATGCTCTGCATAAATAGGAAAGGCTACCTCAATGCGATAACTTAAGTTGCGCACCATCCAATCAGCTGAGGAAAGAAAAATTTGTTCTTCGCCATCATTGTGAAAGATAAATACGCGTGCATGTTCTAAGAAACGGTCTACTATACTGATGGCTTCTATGTTTTCACTCCAACCAACTAAGCCTGGAATAAGCGAACAAATACCGCGTATTATAAGCTTTACTTTCACTCCTTTTTGGCTGGCTTCATAGAGTTTATTTATCATAGGACGATCTTGGAGACTATTCATTTTTAGGATAATTTCCGCGGCTTTTCCTGCCTCTGCATTCGCAATTTCTCGGTCTATTAGCTCTACTAACCGACTTCTAAGATTAAATTGCCCCACGAGCAGGTGCTCAAATTCCTGCTCTGGAATCTTGACGGTTTCTAAATAAGAGAATACGCGCCCCACTTCCTTTACTAAGCGTTCATCTGCGGTGAATAAGCCTAAGTCGCTATAGATTTTTGCTGTCTCTTCATGAAAGTTGCCTGTACTTAAGTAGGCATAAAGTTTAAATTCTTCGCCTTCTTGTCGGCGCACCAACGCAATTTTAGAATGCACTTTTACCCCAGGAAAACTATAATGCACGTTCACGCCTGCTTTTTCAAGTTCTTCACCCCAATTTAGATTGGCTTCTTCATCAAAACGCGCTTTCACTTCAATAAAAACCGATACCTGCTTACCCGACTTCACCGCATCTTTTAGAGCTTGCATAATACGCGATTTCCGCGCCACCCGATATTGTACGATTTTAATATGTGTAACATCAGGGTCTTTCGCTGCAGCTTCAAAGAAACGTACGACCGATTCATAGGAATGATAGGGGACGTAAATGAGGTGGTCACTATCTTGAATTGCACCAAAAAAATCAGAGGTATTTTCTAAGGGCTGATAAGGGAGCGGGGGGAGCGGTGCATTTTTGAGATGATTTAAGCCAAAACTTGGCAAATGGAATAAATCAAAGTTATTATGATAGCGCCCTTCGGGTAGAATATCATATTTTTCTAGCCTAAAGGTTTCTTTCAGAAATTCCAATAAATCTTCGGGCATATTTCTATCATACACAAAACGAGAGGTAGACCCCACTTCCCGCTTGATGAGGCTTTTCTTGATCTTTTGTACCAAGTCGCCCGAAAATTCATCATCAATATATAGCTCTGCATCGCGGGTCAATTTGATGGAATAGGTATCAATAATATCATAGCCCGGAAACATCCACGATACACTATGGCGCACCACATCGTCGAGCATAATGAGGTCGTGTCTATCCTGCGAAGAAGGCAACTCAATGAAGCGCGGCATGTGGTCGGAAGGAATTTTGACAATGGCATACTTCGTTCTATGCGTTTCTCTATCGCGCAGCCAAACAGTGAGGTACAAAGCCGAATTATTTAGGAATGGGCGAATTTTGTGCTTCACCAATAATACAGGTTGCACGAAAGGTAACATATTATTTCTGAAAAAGCTTTCGATAAATAGTCGTTGCTCTTCATTCAAATCCAAGCGACGTAGTAGGTGAATGTGGTGCTTTTGCAATTCAGGAATAATATTTTTTTCAAACATCTGGCTAAACTCCTCCTGCTGCTGATGCAAAATGCGCTGCATCTCCCGAATTACCCGTTTTGAGCTAAAATCTAAGTCTTTTTTTGACTTTTTACTCGCCCGTAAAATATTGCGATGCGTTGCCATTCTCACCCTAAAAAACTCACTCAAATTAGAAGAGTAAATCGCCAGAAACTTGACGCGCTCAAATAGCGGCACAGAAGGATCTTTTGCTTCTTGTAGCACCCGATAGTTGAAGGATAACCAACTCACATCGCGGTCAATATAGGGAATGGAGGCACTCGTTTCTGCTGCTGTAGGCTGTAAGTCTGGCATATTAGATTGTTGATTTGTTTATTTGGTGATTTGGTGATTTGTTTATTTGAAAGCTAATATCACATAAACAAATAAACATATCACCAAATAAACATAAAGACTAAAACAACGACATCTGTACATCGTCGGGCCGCTGATAGAATTTTGGTCCGCGTGTGTGTAAGTCGCTCATAGCTGCTTGCGCTTTTGTTTGTAAATATAGGGCTAAATCGGGAGCTAAGATATTATCTGGCTCGTGAGGGAAAAAATAAATTTCAGATACGCCCTCCGATGTCCAAGCTTGCAATTGCTGTATCCAAGCATCAATGCGTTCGTAGTCGGTCGGGTGCAGGGCATTGCCCACGAAGCGTATCATCGTGCGAGGACTCGTGAGGCGCATATGTAGCACATCGCGCCTGCCTGCTACATCGGTGATGAGGGCGGTTTGCTGTCGCTGTTCTAGCTGCTGAAATAGTTGCCTCAAAGCAATTCTATCTTGAAACCAACTTTCATGCCGCAACTCTACAGCTAATGGGATATGCGGTGGAAATTCGTTTAGAAATCGCTCCAACATCCCCACTCTATCTGCCCCAAAATAAGGCGGCAACTGCATAAAACAACAGCCCAATCGCTGTTCCAATTGTTCAATGACGGTACAAAAACGCAGCAAATTGCCACTCTCTAAACCCAAGTCGCGGCTATGGCTTACCGATTGTGGCAACTTTGGACAGAAACGAAAGTCATCGGGCGTTTCCGCTTTCCATTTCTGGATGGTTTCGGGGGTAGGGATTCGGTAATGCGTGGCATTCAGTTCGATGGTATTAAATTGCTGCGCGTAATATTTCAAAAAATCCTTTGCTTTCGTCTTTTCTGGATACACCTTTCCTACCCATTCCTTCATGCTCCAGCCCGTGCAGCCGATATACAATTTGGGAGCTTCGGAACGTTCGTATTGTGCAAGCAAAGCGTCATTTTCCGCAGGATTGGGCGGCAAGTCGAAATTGACCTTTGAAATATCTTGTAATTTACCGAATTTCATGCGTTATAGCGATATATTGGTCGAACGGCATACCGATGCACCGCTTGACCGTAAATTTTTTTCCCATGCAAAAGTACACGCTTTTTCTATTGTTTTTGTTTTTAATCGGGGCTTGTAAAAAAGACGAGCCAATGAAGGATGATGTGGAAGCACAAACAGCCATAGATGCCATTTATAATCCTACACCTTATGAATTGGATATTCCAAGAGTGCTGCCTGATATGGATATTCCTGCCGATAACCAACTAACTGTAGCAGGCGTGGAATTGGGAAGGCATCTCTTTTTTGATCCTATTCTGTCATCTGATAGCACCATTTCTTGCGCGAGTTGTCATTTGCCAGAATTGGGCTTTTCTGATCCGAATGCGCTAAGTTTTGGGGTAAATAATGCCATTGGCACGCGCAATGCGATGTCGCTGGTCAATGTAGGATTTTTCACAAGAGGACTTTTTTGGGATGGACGTTCGGCAACCCTAGAAGCGCAAGCACTACTGCCCGTAGAAGACCATTTAGAGATGAACGAAAGCTGGCCAAATGTGTTGGAAAAACTACGCCACCATCCTAGCTATCCCAGAATGTTTCGGGAGGCATTTGGTATTGAATTCACGGATGATATTGATGAAACACTCACTACCAAAGCAATTGCACAGTTTGAACGGACGCTCATTAGTGGCAATTCCAGATTTGACCAAGCGATGCGTAATGAAATTTTCCTAGAAGATGAAGAAGTGAATGGGCAGCAGCTCTACTTTTTTGAACTTTCTCAACAGCAAGACCATCCTGGCTGTTCGCACTGCCACGGCGGCCCACTTTTGACCGATAATCGCTTTGTAAATAATGGCTTAGATAGTGTGGCTAACCTCAATGGTTTCGCGGATAAAGGGCGCGGCGAAGTCACAGGCAATTTTGGAGACAATGGCAAATTCCGCGTACCAAGCTTACGCAATATCGCGCTTACTGCGCCTTATATGCACGATGGACGCTTCCAGACCTTAGAGGAAGTACTCGACCATTATGCTTCGGGTGGTCATGCGGCAGAAAATTTGGATGCAAATATTCGCCCGTTCACCCTGACGGAAAAGCAAAAGGAGGAATTAATCGCCTTCCTTAATACATTCACGGATGAGGAATTTGTGAATAATCCAAACTTTAAGAGTCCTTTTGATTAGAAGCAGAGGGCTAATTCTAAAAAGCCCTCTACTTGCTCTAGATTTCTACACTACTATTCGCGTTTAGTAATTTCGCTGTATTGCTGCCGAAAAATGATCGTTAGAGCGATTTGGATAAACACAGAAAGAATATTCATCATTCATACAGTAGCCTGGAAAATCCTGTGTGTTGGGCATATTATCAGTATTGCTACAAATAATTGGCAGCCCACCCGCCCAAGTTGGTTTTAGTGGTGTATCAGGATTGTTTATTGCTGCCAACGAAAGACTATTAAGGTCATACTTAACAAAGTGGTCGTGAATGTCGTAGTAGCCCAAGTCGAGCGTTGCCCAACATATGTTTTTATTGTCATTCGTATTGCGATACAAAATCCGCAGGAATCTATCATCTGCACAAGCGGCAAAAGTCTCTGATGTTTGTGGTAAAGAGTCATTTATAACACCATCATTGGTGACAACTCCCATATCATACCAATTTCCGTTTTGATTTAAGCGGAATACGTTAAGGGTATAATCATTGTGTCCATGTGGTGCAGAAATCAGGAATAAATCGGTATCATTAGCAGCAACAGCAGGACATACTTTATGGTGCGAAATAAGGGCGTGATGATGGATCATTAATGCGCCATGATAATCCCATTGGTTGCCATCGAAGGTTGCCCACATTACCGTTTGCTCATCATCTTTATTTAGATAAAAAAGATAGATTTTTCCATTAAAAACGGTCATCGTAACGCCATGTTCTGATTTTACATCATGACTGTGTTTTTCCGAATCTTCTATTCTACCTTTCATTGTCCATTGTAAAGTGTGCGGATTGCAGGTACACCATTCTAAATCCGTATCATTATTCCTTTTATACACTACATAAAGCATATCATTGTATTTCACCATAGCAGGATGCGAGCCTATTTTCACCCCTAAATCACGCGGATTATCGGCTGACATAGTGCCAGAGTCTACATCATAGCTAAGGCGGTCCCAATATAGATGATGGTCCCTATTATTGTTTTTATAAACGATATAGAGTTGGTGGTTAGCATACGCCAAAGCTGGTGCCATATCCGACTGCATATCGTGATGATTTATTTTTTCATCTCCTACCCAAACACCATGAGGGCTTTTGGTTGGATTTGTAATTTTTTCATCCAATATCAATTCCATTTTAGGATTTGCTGGTCGGTGTTCATTTTTCCAAGAGGGGTAACTATAATAATGTACCGTAGGATTATTATTGTGCCGTATTTGGAGTATAGCACCTGCATGGGGATAATAATAATCGGCATCATCATCGTCATGATAAGGTGCATTTGGTGCTAATTGCACATTTTTATCGCTAAACGGTACCATCGGGTAATCATCATCATAAGAACCATCAGAAATGGCTTGCTCATAGCTACTACTCCCTACTAGGCGACCTTGATTGAGTCCATATGCACCATCTTGAGATATTGCTAAGCTATGTTCATGCCCCCAATACCAAGCTGCTATTTTATTGCTAAAGTAGGGCGCGAAATTTTTATATAAATGTGGGTTAGTACTACTAGTTTTATAGCTAGATGAATGCCCTGCGCCTGTACGAGAGAAAAGCTGATGATGAGAAAGTAAAATCGTTTTCCCTCTAAAATTCTTTATTTTATCTATTGCCCATTCATAATCATCTTTTTTTCTAAGAGGAGGAGCAGGTGCTTTTACGAGAGTAGCAGCAGGGTGTCTATCTTTATAGCCAGTATCTAAACCAACAAATTGGTAGGTAAGGTCTTCTGATTGTAAACAAAAATAGCTTGCAGATTGCTTCGCATTTTGGATAGGAATATCATCATTCATTTTTGCAATCAGATGAAAAAAGCCATGCCCGTGAGTATAGTAATCATGATTACCTGGTATCGTGAATACAGGTACTTGACTGCCTATTTTTGTCCGAATGACATCATAGAAATATTTATTACATTCATGGATACTTCCAGCATAGTAAATGTCTCCTAAGTGAATGATACAAGAGATATCAGGGTCTAAGCCTTTTGATATATCTTGGTCAATGGATAGTAAGGCATGTAAAAACTCATGGGCATCATCATTCCCTGTTCCCCAATCTCCAATGAGTGCGACCTTTCCATTCTTTGGGATTTTCCAATCAACGACACTATAGTTAAGGTCTCCACCTCCCTCTTTTTTATAATCCTTATACATGAGAGAGGTATCAAATAACACAAATTCAGACCAATTTTTTATTCCTGCTAATCCCCATTGTAGGGTGTCGTTCGTGCTAAACGGCCAAGCATCAACATCTTTTTTTGCAGCCGTAGCATCTTGTGATTCCTCTATTTTCATAGCAGCACCAAAAAAATAAGAAGATGCATAGGCAAGATGCTCTATATTCGTATCATCAAAATCAGTTACTGGTTTTGGGATTGTTTCGCCTTCCATTGCCTTTTTCACATGTAGCCAGCATCCTTGCATCACGGGGGTATTTCGTATTTCCGCGATAGACATTTTAGGATTTTCATCTGTTACTGCTTTTTCAATAGCGGATTGCCAACGAGAAAGTTGAGGGCTTCGAACTGTGAAAATTGGTAAATTTTTCATCGAATTATAATTTTATTTTAAAGAAATTGAGTATAGTGATGTGGTTATTACAGCAGCAAACTTAGGCGCAAATACCAGAGATTTCGTCCTGATTTATGTATCGGAACGTTCGCATCTATACATTAGGAAAAAATCAATGCGTTTTTTCGTGAGTTATACTAGTGCTTTGTCAAGTATTCAACCAAATGAGAAACGAGACACCCTATTTGACTGAACACTAGATTGATTTTCTTATACCAATTTACACTTAGAAGCTGTTTAGTCCTACCCTACTACTCCACTATATCAACTCCTCGTTTATTCACCCAACCTAAAAAAGTACCTTCGCTATTTTGATATTGCACATACAGCCATTCATTCGACTGATAAAGCTGATGCACACCAGTACAAACCACATGAACACTTTCATTAGGAGACAGTTGCTGCAATCGCAAATCTTCCCGCTTTAGAGGATAACGATAGAGGTCGAGCGATGAATATTTTGCGTTGATTATGCCCGTACTCTGATAAATTTTAGCACAACCGACCGTGACTTTATTGTCTTTCACATAAGCGCGTACACATTCATCACGCTCATCCGACCAGGGGTGTGTGCTGAAAAAACCTAGCAGCACGCGCTCAACTACATCTTCTGGAGCTTTGCTCAGGTGGCGCAATAAATCAATGCCACCGAGGGCTAATTCTGGATCATAACCTGCTTTTTCGAGCAGATAGATAGAGGCAATATCGCATTCCAATTCATCGGATTTATTGCAGATGCCCGAACCAACTTTTAAGGCCACACGCTTCCAAATATCTATATCATCGCGCTCTATAAAGCGGTTGAGTAGAGCAAGTTCTTTGGTATGTTCGTTTTCGTTATGTCCTAGTTCATGCCCGATGATGTAAGCAAGTTCATGCTTATTTTGTACGGCATCTAGCAATTCAGATGTAATGTAAATATTACCGCCTGGAATCGTGAAGGCATTCAGAAAAGGCGCATCTACAACATAGGTGTAATGCGGAAAATCATTTTTGACCAAATGTGGTTTCATAGCATCCACGATGTCTTCTAGCCATATGGCACGCTCATGCGCTATGACGGGAAAAGGCAAGTGTGTATTGTGGATTTCTTGTCCAAGTGCCATGAGTTCTTCCGTGCTTATTTCGGTGCTTCTATTTCGGATAAAGCCTTTGAGTTGGTCGCCACCCCATTCGTAAGCCTTGTAGCCACAATTGATATTACTAGCATCCACCTGCGATTGATAAGGAAAAATATAAAGCGTTTCTGTTGCTGGAATTGGCACATCAGGCGTTTGGCAAGTACTAAATAATAAACAAACTAAGCTGGCAAAAAGTAGTCGTGTATACATCTTATACTGATTTTAATGGTTGAAATAATCTTTGGTCAAATA
>JAHDCQ010000027.1:21126-28059 GCA_020629845.1 Saprospiraceae bacterium
CTGTCGGGCTTAGGTTGAAGTTGCAAAGCGGCTTCTATACCCACGCGCATATCCGTACCGCCGCCACCTTTAAGTTGCCGCAATTTGAAATAATCGGAAGGTATCGCTACTTGAATAGGTTCATAGGCTTTGGCATCGCAAGGAATGACGGTGACAGGTACTTGGAAAGTCTCTAGCACCTTGCATACTTCCGCTACGGCTTGCCCAATTTGCGCTTTACTCATAGAACCCGACGTATCTACCACAACAGCAACTCTAGCACTCAGGTCGCCACTCAGATTAGGTGTGATAACAGGATGATAAACCGATTGCCGACGACTCGGACGACGAAAAGAATAATCAATCCGACTGCCTATTCCATTATTTATCGCTACGCTCATCCGATGCCGCAATACTTTGCGCCAATCTACTTTGGGGCGTAGTTTTTCGTCTGCCCAACGCATCCAGCCACCTGGCATTGTGCCGATACCTGTGGCTTGTGCTTGTTTCATTTCCTGTGCTACTTTGCGGCGCACGAGTTCTAGTTCAATGGTATTGAGTTCTTGCTTTTCGGATGCGCTGCCGCCTACTTCCCAGAGGCGTTCTTGTCCATGTACGCTACTGCCTTCATCTAGGGAATAGCTTTCTAGCAAACGTTCTTTTTCGCCTTTTGCTAGGATTTTTTGATAGTAAAATTCTGCGAGTTGTCCTTTCGGTAAACGGAATTTGCTTGGTAAAAGACCTTGAAAATTTTTCGGCATTTGCAGCCCTTTCCAATTGCTATCGTTGATTTCTAAATCGGCGGCTACGTTCCAGTAAAAAGCATCGGCATTGCGCTCTTTGGCACGTTCGCCATGTTCGCGGAGTACATGGGAAATTTCATGAATCCAAAGGAAGCCCAATTGTGATAGCACTTCCACTTTTGTCCCACTTTGATTAATAATTTCTACCGCCTTCGGGTTAAAATAGATATTGAATCTATAATCAATTGCAGCAACTTCTACCCGTTCTGTCAGATGAATTTTACACTTAAATAAGGCGGGCGAAAACCACGGCAGCTTCTCCGCGCTATAAGCACGTGCGAAACGCAGGAGGGCGAGGATTTCTTTGTCGGATGATTTATTCATTTAGTGAAATTCGTGATTTATCTGCTTACTTCCTGTAAGCTGATAAATTTTTGCCCTAAAATAGTAGTCAAATTTAGAAGCTGATAGGAAATCAGCATCTAAACCTTTAATTACTACTCAAAAACATCAATAAACTCTAGCAGTCCTTCATCCTTGAATAGGGTTTGAATAACGCGAAGTATTTCCTGTCGTTTTTTCGCACTATCGCGCTGTGCCATAGCGAGGGCTTTGGTTAGTAAGCCATCTTTGGAAATTTGCTTTAGCGAGACATAAATCAGGTCGCGGCGACCATCTTTGAAAACTTGTTCTACCAAATCAAAATAGCGTAAGGACGCATCAAGCAAGGAAGGCTGATTGAAACGCGCTTTCAATACTCGATTCATAGAGCCAAAAATGACATAGAGTTCGCTATCATTGAGTGTAGGAATATCGAGCGAGATTTCTCCATCTAAAATAGCGGCTGGGTCAGGGAGTTTAATATTTCTTAAAAACTCTAAAAAAGCAATCGCCACGCCTTCTCCGAGGCAGCCTTTTACCAATTCGATGCAAGTGGTAGAACCTGCGTTGCCATTTATGGGCGCTAAATTCAGCAATTCACAAGAAGCTAGGAGACAAGCCGCAAAGTCCCATGTTCGCGGACTCGCAAAACCTTGCCGATTGTCGTCGGGACTAGCGTGTAGCAGGTTGGGTGATAACTTTAGGAAGGCACTAATTAAGAGCTTCCAATTGCTTACTAATTTGGCGTGTTCACTAGCGTCAATGTGTGGCAATTCGCCTGTTTCCCAGCCATTTTGCAGGGCGTGGAGATAAAGTTCCGTAGGAATATCCCAACTTAAATGAATAAAGCGATTGCGAAGTGGTGGCGATAATTCCCAACCTCCGACCATCAGGTCGGGCGGATTAGCCGCTGCTACGATGCGTACTTGTTCAGGCAATTCATGGAAACCGACTTTACGCTCCAAGACCACGCGCAGTAAGGAGGCTTGCACAGAAGGCGGCGCGGTGGATAATTCATCCAAAAATAAAATGCCTGTGTCATAGTCTTCAAAGAGTTCTACCCATTCTGGAACGGCATATTTTACCTTGCCTTCTACATGAATCGGTAAACCTGAAAAGTCGGTTGGGTCATGGATGGACGCGATGAGCGTCAACACCTTCAAATCCTCCGATGCTAGGGCTTCGATAAAACTGGATTTGCCTACGCCTGGCTTTCCCCACAATATCACAGGGATGCCAATGCCACCTTTAGGATTGGGCGTATTCAGGGCGATGAGTAGGGCTTGTGCGCCTGTTGGGTAGTTGTTCATATCTGCTTTAATTCTTCTTTCAAAAATTCAGGAATATCTAAGTCTTCTTCTGTGAATTCCATAAGGTTATTTTTTAATATCCTAACAAATTCCTGAATACGTTTTTCAGGAGCATAATAACATGCTTCCTCTATGAGACTAAAGAACTCTTTAATAATTGGTGAGGAGATATCAGTAGTATTTATTTGTTTTAACACACGTGCTAATTCTAAAAGACGTAGATTTTGCTTGTTGTTTAGCAAAGGTTTGATACGTTCCATAACTTCAACATCACTTACTCCAAACGCACGTAAAATAACTACAGCAGTTTTGTTTATAGGGAACTTTGCATTTAAGAGTGCATCCCATGCTAAGTTGTTTGTTTCAGGAGTAGGATATTTTCTAAGAAAGGACAAAAGACATGCATGGTAGAATCCTGATCCTCTAAGCTCTGTAGTATCTATAGAACCTATTATTGCCTTATACAAATCCCAATCTTGCTTATAATTTGAAAGGTTATTAAGTGCATCAGCTGCGGTACATCTAACACTTGGGTTAAAAAAACGAGATAGTAATAATTCTTTGTTCTCCTCTGATGGAAATAGACCAAGTAATTCGTACAATCCCCTACGTGCGGGTTCTACATCATATAGAACAGCTAGATGCCGTACAAAACTAGATAACAAAGGAATATTACTTTCTCTTTTCTTGATATGACAAGTATTGAGAACATTGTTTAATGTCCCATCATCAGATTCATCAGAAAGAAAAGACTTTATTATATGCACTAATTCTAATGGAAACTTATACTGTTTTTCAGCAGATGCGCAGTACTTATAATACTCATTTGTCCACACATCTTCTATATAATCAGAAGGAGTAATTTCCCAATTTAAACCAATTTGTGCTTGTCTGTTTTTTATAGCAGAGACAACAGCTTGTAAGCCTTCATCCTTCAGAACGCCAGATAAAGCAACGGGTACTTTATAAGGGATGAGTGCTGCAAATGCTTGAAGTCGTTCTGTCGAATCAGCATAATTTTTTCCATAAGCCAACCGCTGCGCCGCCTCCGGCAATTCCAAAAATAAATTCCGTACCTCCAGTACCTCGCCAAAAACGGTGGCTTTGACCACAAAATCAAAGGACTGCCCATCTATCTCGGCAGTTACGGTATCTTCTATGATGTAGTTTGGGTCAAGTCTTGTCATCTGTTTGATTCATAGTTTTTAAATATTCCATGCTACTCGATTGCACATCTTCATTCATATCATTTTGAAGAGCTAATGGAACTTATAAAATATAAGCTACCAATTTTACTTGGCTGGCAAAATTAGATTCTAATAGCAAACCACCAATAGCAACAGATAGTTTGGTATATCCATAATACTGTTCAAGTACAAACAAACTATGGAAAAATTACCACCGCTACTGTCTTTTAGCTATTTTCAGCTTTTAATTCGTATAAACTATGGAACGAACAACTTTGGAACGAATTAGCTTTAAGCACCTTACAGGCGAAGTACTCAAAGTGCTTAACTTGGAGCGTGGCTTATCATTGACCTGCAAGGACTTACTCTTGCGACCGCATAAAGTATTGGATACCTACTTACTCAAAGATCGAAAACACTACACCACGCCTATTCAGTTTAGCGTACTTTGGGTAGGGATTTGGGCTATTCTACTTAATGTATTTGTCCCATTTGACAAAGAAGGCTATCAGGCAGGATTAATCGCAGGGGCTACAGATTCAAAAAATCTTCCCGATGAAGAAGCCCAGCAAATATCCATGTTAGCAATGGAATACTTTCATAGTTATCAAAATGTAATTAATTGGATGCTGATTCCATTAGCTGCTCTACTGACGTATTTATTCTATCGGCGCGTAAAGTGGCATTATCCAGAACACCTCGTATTGAATGCCTACCTTATTGGTATGATATCATTTGTTAGTCTCTTTTTTTTGCCACTAGAATATATCTCTCGGGGTGTTGGACTGGCAGTTGGGATGCTTATTAGTCTAATTTATGGCATTTGGTGCTATATGGATGTGTTTCGACAGAAAAATAGAGCGGGTCTTTTTAGGGCTATACTTGTATCTATTCTTTATTATAGCATTTCCTTCTTTATTATGTCCTTGATTATTGCAGGCATTGCTGGTTATATAGCAGAGTACGGTATACTAGAAAATCAATAGATAGCATACTATACCGCTTTCATCACTGCTGCATAATGAAAAATACTGCCCGCTAATACAAACACATGCCAAATAGCGTGATTATACTTCATACTTTCCCACAAAAAAAAGACTACGCCCACACTATAAGCAATGCCGCCAGCCACCAATAGCATAATGGAATCACTAGGAATATTCATAAAAAATTCCTTGCCCCAAAACACGACCATCCAGCCCATCAATACATAAATAAAAGTAGAAAACAGATAGTAACGTACAGAAAAAATGAGCTTAAACACCGTGCCTATTAATACCAATCCCCACATCACACATAGCAACGTGATGCCAGAGGAATTGAAATTGTAAGCTAGGATAAAAGGTGTATAACTTCCCGCTATCATGAAGTAAATAGCAATGTGATCGAGGACATTGAGCCAACGTTTTATTTCTGGCTGTGTCACCCCATGATAGATGGTAGAACTTGCATACACCAGCAAAAACCCAAAACCATAGGCAGCCGTACCCCACATCATATGTGCATTGCCCGTACGCGCTGCCATAGCCACCAACATAGGTATCGCAATGATGCCAAAAAGCAAGCCCAAGCCATGCGAAAAGGTATTGGCTAATTCTTCTTTGTAGGCTAAGGATAAGTGCTGTTGCTTCATAATTTGTCTAGTACTTAGAAATTTGAGTGCAAAGGTAAAATACCTTAGGAATGATTTATGCTTGCATTGTCATATTGTTGGTTCTCTGGCAAATCCCGTGACGAAGCCGAAGAAAAAGAAATCACAACACTACTTTCTGGACGTTTTTGTGTTTTCTTTTTCTTCGGCCACGGAATTTGTCAGAGAACGATATTGTTTTATTTTTGATAAAAAAACCTAATTGGCTAATTCACACACCGCAATCCAAGCCATCAGCCCCGCTCCATATTTCAGGCAATCCTCATCCACATCGAAAGTGTTGGTGTGGATGGAAGAGGTAATATTACGCGCTTCATTCCGAATACCGAGGCGATAAAAACAAGCAGGAATCTGGTGAGAATAGTTGGCAAAATCCTCGCCTCCCATCCGAATAGGGAGTTCCACTACATTTTCTGCACCCATATACTCCTCTGCATAGCGGCGCATACGTTGCGTAAGTTCGACATGATTCAGTAAGTAAGGATTCCCGTCGCTCACCACTAATTCGGCGCGTGCCCCCATGCTTTCGGCAAGTAAGCGCACCATATTTTGCATGCGCGCTATGGCATCTCTGCGCCAAGCTTCATCCATCGTGCGAAGTGTGCCAAGTACTTCTACTTCATCAGGTATAATATTGGTTGCACCACCTTTCGAGTTGATTTTTCCGAAGGTCAATACACAAGGTAACACGGGGTCGCAGTTTCGACTCACGATTTGCTGTAAGGCTACAATAAGGTGTGCCGTCACCAGTACGGGGTCAATGGTTTTATGTGGCATCGCGCCGTGTCCGCCTTTACCGTAGACATTCAGCTTAAGTTCATTGGTAGAAGCCATGTATTTGCCTGCTTTCACGCCTACTTTCCCCACTTCCAATGGTGTGAATACATGCTGCCCGAAAATACTGGTGGGCTTCGGATTTTCGAGTACGCCTTCTTTTATGAGTTGCACCGCACCGCCGGGTGTAATTTCTTCGGCAGGCTGAAAAATGAGTTTTATCGTCCCTTCAAATTCAGATTTCACGCTATTCAGTATGCGCGCTGCCCCCAACAAAGAGGCGGTATGCACATCATGCCCACAGGCATGCATTACGCCTTCATTTTGGGATTTATAGCTTACTTCATTTGCTTCTGTTATTGGCAAGGCATCCATATCACCACGTAGTGCGATGGTCTTGCTATCTGGATTGCGTCCTTTGATGCTGCCAATTACGCCTGTTTTTGCCCAACCACTTTCATACGAAATCCCAAAATCTTGGAGCTGCGCTGCCACAAACTTAGCCGTTTCCATCTCCTGAAACGATAATTCAGGGTGCTGGTGCAAATGCCGTCGGGCTGCCACTATATCTTGATGAAAATTTTGTGCGAGGCTTTGTATTTTTGTTTTTAATTCCCTTGTTGCCATGTAGTAATACGCTTAGTTTGAATTTAATATTTCAATGATGCAATGCTACAATGATGCAATGCTACACAGTATTTTCCCTATTATCACATTTCAGCATTATCGCATTATCACATTGCATCATTATCACATTGTAGCATTTCAGCACTATCGCCTCACAATCTTAATAGAATCACTTTTTCGTAAGTCAGAGGAGAGTTTTATTTTTTTATTGGCTATTTCCACTACAGCGGTGTTGGGTGCTATTTCCCCTAAATTTTCCGCATACATCAGCAAATAATTTT
>JAHDCQ010000027.1:28159-31499 GCA_020629845.1 Saprospiraceae bacterium
GCGGTGTTGGGTGCTATTTCCCCTAAATTTTCCGCATACATCAGCAAATAATTTTCTCTTCTATCCAAGTTGAGTTCTATCTCTACGCTTTCTTTTTTCACTTTATAGTTGCGTAGTACCCATTCGCCATTCAAGCTCAATGAAATAATGTCGCCGTCCTCTTCCAAGTCATCCCAAATCTTAATGGGAATTTTAGTGCTTGGAGCGATTACTCGATCTCGCACCTCTACTTTTCGGTCTTTGAATTCATCGGGCTGGCGTTCCACGAGTTTGTATTTGATATGCGGCACAAAATCATTGACATTTTTCCCATAATAGGCCAGCACATTGCCGCGCAGTTTCCACTCGCCTTTATCTTCCTGATTAGAGGTATAGCTTACATACTCAAATCGTTCGGGCAAAATCCAGACATACACCAAGTGGTCAAAATCCGTCGGGTGATTGGATACGCCTATTCGTCCATATCGGTTCGGCTTGCTACTTCTGTGATAGTCATAAACGCCATTGTCGGATATTTTCACATTAAATACACCGCGTTTCATCATGGCATATTCGCCAGGACGAAAGATGAGTTGCCCATCTGAAACTTCATATTCATTGGGGCTGATGAAATCATATTGCTCATCAATCGGAATAGCTGGATTGAAGGGCATAGCATAGGCAGAAAACGACGAGCGCGTAGTATAGTACACCAAAAATGATTTGCCATCTTCGTTGAGGTGAATCATTTCTTCATGTACAATTTTTTGCCCAAAAGAAGTCAGGCTACAAAGCGCAGCTATCGTGAAAAGTAAGACTGTTTTATGCATTCGTTTTTCTTTTTAGCATTCTTTTTGTTCTGAAGATAGTGCATCAACGCGTAAAAGTCGCCTCATACTCCCGCCGATTCCCCACCGCATCCGTCACCACCAAACGGAGTTCATGTTTACCCGCAGGAATACGCTCATCGAAGCGATGAATCAAGCGGTCGTTTTTGGCATCATATTCCATCAATATCCATTGTCCATCCACAGTAGCACGATAGTCTAAGCCCCGTGCACCACCACCAGTAGCATAGTTATCATCTATTCGGAAAGTCATGCGATTTTTGCCTCGCATATTTGCCTGAAAAGTCTGCGGCTTAATGCTCGGTGGTATGGTATCTACCATAATACAGAAATCGCCAAAGTTGCGGGTTTTTCCCCATAGTCTGCCATCTTTCCACTTATTGCCCATATTGGTGATGCTACTCTTTTTGTCGCATTTGGCAATGAATGCTTTATCACGCAGATGCTTGGGCAAGGTAGTGGGCTGAATGGCAATGTCGCAATACTTATGCAAGGGCGTGAGCCGATTATGTACATGATGCACATCGGAGTGCACATTCTCCGAAAAATCGGAAGAACTGCGATAGTCCAGATAGAGGGTTTCATAGAGGCTTTGTTTGGGGAAATAGAAATACATCGCGCCATTATCAATGGCATTTTCACTATCGTAAGGCAGCACGTAATTGAAGCGACGTTTGACTACTGCTTTTTGCGTTTGGGAAGCCTTTGCCCAAAATACCAAAGTAGAAGTATTGCCCGAAATATCCTCTGTTATCATTGTAATTTTACTCGCCCGCTCCGATGACAATTGTACTACTCCCTTATTGATGAGATTATCATAAAACGGCAACTTATTTCCTGGAAGCAAATAGCAGCGATTGAAATTGCTTTTCTTAGTCACGCGCTCTTCGTAGTCCATGTGGGCATTGATGCCGCGTGTCTGATGAAAGGCAAAACGCTCCGCTGTAAACTCATACCAGGGTTGTTCATCCACCAGCATGGAGATGCGATATACGCCATTCCAGTTGGTCACGCCATTCATGTGGTCATAAGCTTTCAGGGCAAAGCCTGCTTTATCCGCACCTACATAAACGGTGTCACCCTTAATGTAGTGTCGCGTTTTGCCCTTCTGAATATCGTAAGAGCGCGCATCCAAAGTTTCGCGTTCTCCGTTCAAGGCATACACCCGAATTTGGTGGAGGCGCGGAGCTTGGGTGTCGCTTATTTTTAGTCCAAAAAGCAAAGGATTAATCGGCTCTTCCGTGCCTGAATCGCGGATTTCAAAGTGCAAATGCGGGCCTCTAGAACTCCCCGAATTGCCAAGCTTGCCAATGCGGTCGCCTTTCTTAAAGCTGATTTGCCCTGCCGAAGGATATAAGTCCACACTAAAGGACTGGCGGGCATATTGCTGTTCTTTCACATAGGCTGCCAATTCAGGTGCGAACTCGCTGAGGTGGGCATAAACGGTGGTATAACCGTTCGGATGGCGCAGATAAATCGCATTGCCATAGCCACCTGCTTGTACTTTCACGCGGGCAACATAACCATCGGCTGCCGCGATAATGGCTTGCCCCGCACCGCCAATAGTAGATTTAATATCAATGCCTGCATGAAAATGATTGGGACGCAATTCGCCAAATGAACCCGATAGGCGCAATTGCCCATTGATGGGCGAGCGAAAGTAATCGGTAGGATAATTTACGTTCTTTTTTACGGTTTTGGGAGCTGCTCGAAATTCAATATGCTCGCATGTATGTAGCATACAGCCTGCATGTCCGAAGAGTTGTAGTGTCCAAAAAGTAAGTACGAGTACGATTGTTAATCGCTGCATTGTGTTTAGTTTTTCTAGTCTTTAGCACGTCGCTGCGCGACTTTTGGTCTTTGGTCTTTAGAATTTGATGAAAAAATTCCCACACCATTGAAATGGTGGGCTGAAACATGAATTTTGTTTAGGATTTCAGCCCACCGATTCATCGGTGGGAACTGTTTCAAATTCCAAACATGCTCTAAAGACCAAAAGTCGTGCAAGGGCGTACCAAAGACTAGCCCATTTTTTTCTCCATTCTATAATTAATAATCTCTACACCATGTAGGAGATTACGATTTTCGTGTAATAACTCAAAGCCTTTGCGCTCCAGCATCGGGCGGGCTGTAATGCTCACATCCGTACGCAAAATGCCACTTCCTGCTGCTTTAGACGCAGTTTCTATAGCTTGATACAAGGCATTCGCTACGCCTTTTCGCAAGTGGTCTTTATGCACATAGAGTAAATCAAAATAATCATCGCGCTCTAAAGACGCGAAGCCTACTGTTGCACCCGCTATTTCCGCTACGATAAAGTACTGCGTCTGGATTTTTTCTTCCCAACGCGCCACATTTTCCACTGCCATAGCCCACACCTCTATCTGCTCGGAAGTATAATCTTTATTGCTGACATAGCGTACTGCTCCGACAAATATTTCTTGTATAGCCGATAAATCATCTAAGGTGGCATGGCGAATACTAATGTTCATGTTATTTTTCGTTGAAATGTT
>JAHDCQ010000337.1 GCA_020629845.1 Saprospiraceae bacterium
TGTATAACAAATTGCACTTTTTATCGGCTTTTTTCCCATAAGCCGATAAATTTTGGTTAGAATTTATCGGCCAATGGGAAATTGGCAGATAAATCGTAGCTCAACAATTGTGCAATTTGTTATACACACCCCCTAGACTATCAGTAAATGAATTAAGGGCTTCGGAAAAAAATAACCTACGCGCCTGAGTTGGTCTTTTTTCATTCAACTTCGTTATGAAAAGCCTTACGTAGCTACGGCTATGCGCGGTTTTCATGCCTTGTTGAATGTAAAAACACCTGCCTCATTTCACGTAGTTTATTTTTTTCCGAAGCCCTAATACAAAAGTCTATAATTTTATTGACTTTTCCTTATTGAGATATACACAAAGGGGTAGTATAAAATGCGGCGTTCGCACTAAAAATTCAGGAATCCACGGCTCTATACTATACCAACCATAGCCTAAATAAAAATTGGCAATAATACGCGCACAAGCAGTCAAAAAACCCCAAATGATAATGTAGAAAAAGGAAAATCGCTGTACCAAATGATTAGGAATAAATATGCCAATGGCAGCTAAAATGTCTAGTACACCTACAATTTGAAGCCACAAGCGCGCTGTATTTTCCGTAATGCCAAATACCTTTATCATCATATCAATAAACTGCCCTGGTACGGGATGAATCCCAAGTGCAAAGAGTCCATGCCCTATAAAGCTAAGTGCTGTTGCTATTTTTATCCAGAAAATAAGGCGTGCGCTCAATTGCTGATTATTTTTGAGGTATTGCCATAGAAAAAAAGGCGTTCCTACTTGCAAACTATATTCTATAAATTGCCCAAAACGATAGCCCTTATCCAAGTACGAGCTAAAGGCATGAATAAGCAAGATAACACCGACTAGAACTAGAGCAGCATGAAGTAATTTAGAAGACAAAAACCGATGCCATAAGGTGCTTAGCCCTATTCCACCTACAAGCAGTCCGATATAACCAATCCAGCTAGAAATGACATTGTTCAACTCCACATCTTGCAAGAGTTCTCGATAACTTATGCCCGAAACCCACTGTATAATCGGAAAGGAAAGATAGGGATGATAGATAAGCGCGGGAAAGGCAGTCGTTTTAGTCGTATAAATCCAAGCTGTGCCTATGCAAAGCAGTAAAAAACAGCTTAAGAATAGCCTATATATTAGCTTGTCGTGCTTTTTCATCTTGTTAGCATTCAGCAGCTAAATACTCAATGAATGAATTGCGAATGACTGAATGAGCGAATGAAGTTTAGAATTATTCACTCATTCAACATTTTTTCATGTACTCATTGAGAGCTACTGAAAAAAGAGGCTTTAGTTTGGGTTCGTTAAGGTCAGTACACCATTGTTGTAAGTCGCAATTCCCTCCACAGGACGCGGTGGCGTTGGATTCCAGATGTCAATACCCACAGGCATCGTAAATTTGCTATCGGCATCCACTTTAGGCGTTACAGCAGTCACATTATCTGTTTTTACGGTACGGATTTCCATTTGATTTTGGTCAATAAAAATCCATTTCACTTGGTTGAAACTGCCGCTTGCCATTGTCCAACCTTTATCGTCGTCATTATCACGCAATTCTGCGCCCCAGCCACCTTCACCGATGTATACAATACCTTCACGGTCATTTCGCAAAAAGCCTTCATCACTACGCTTGGTGGTTGCATTGCCGCTACCGCGCAGCATACTTTGTACAGGATAGGTATACTTACTCAAATGAGCATCGCACTCAATTACCAATTGTACACCATTGTCTTCAAAAATAGGTACCCAATATTCCGCCATATCATTCTGCTCGTCCTTATCGGCATGGTGTGGACGTATGGGACGATGATATTGCACAATTTTCCAAGTAGTGTTATGAGCAGGAAAGTCGGCTTGCATCCAAGTCAATTGATTTCCCAAAATCGAAATTTCTGTATTTAAAGTATAGGCTCGCAACAAGCCGCCACCAAAAGTGAGGGCATAATAGTCATCTACATTTGGGGTATCGAAAAAGTTTTTGATAGAATTGGCGTTATATTCATGGTTGCCACGCGCTACCACAATGGGGGTCATGCGACCGTCGGCGGCAATGGTTAATTGCCAATCCTCGAACCATTCCACCCATTCTGAATCAATGACTACGGGTAATTCATCATCAGTAAGCGTCATATCGCCTCCAAAAAATACGCCATGCGGACGCAAAGCGGCTACCATTCGATTTGCGTTTTGGCGAAACTCTTCATCATCCACGCCACCTGTGAGGATGTCAGGCACATCACGCGAATCGCCGCCTGCAATGAATGCCAAGCGTTCGGTAGGCACATTGGGAGCTGTTTCAAAGAAAAATTCTGAGCTCACGCTATCGTCATCTACCACTACAAAATAGTAGCGGGTATTGGGAGTCAAGCCTGTGAGTTTTACAAAAACATTTTCAAAATTTTTATAACTATTGTTGGTGTAAGGGACGGTACTATTCGCATAATTTGCCACTACTCCACCCTGTGGTGCAGTATCGTAATGCACCCGTACGGTTGCCAATGTGCCTGAGTATTGATCGAAGGCAATGGTCATAGTAGTGGCAGGGTCATCATTCCAAATGCAACGATAGTAGCGTGTAGCAGCTTGGAGTTGCAAATATAGTCCGAGTAAAAAGGCAAATATCAATACTACTCTAGTCATAAACATTTTATAAGTAGAAAAGGAGAGGATTTGATAAATCTACCTTATACGCACAAATAACAATTGCCTAAAAAGCCCCTACGGGACGACATGATTATAGCATATTCATTCGAAAAATGATTTAATCCTGAAAGGATGGTATTAATTGATGCCACCCTTTCAGGTTAAAATTAGAAAATGAATGTGTTTTCTATAATAGTTTCATCCCTTCGGGACTGATTCGTCACTTGTACTCATAAGGTATGTTTACGAAAACCTTCGACTTCTGAACAGTTAGGGAACTTGTAAAATATAACCTACCAATTTTACTTGCTCTTTTTCCTTTATGCTGCGTTAAAAAGCCTCGACAGAACCAGCTATGCCTACGTTTTTTGCCTTGCTTAAAGAAAAAATAACTTCGCAAAATTTGGTAGCTTATTTTCTACAAATTCCCTTATTTTCAATAATTTATTATGAACGGTCAAGCTTCAAGACTAATTTACTAGCTAAAGGTTCACCGTTGCGTGTCAATCGGATAGCATATACATCTTCTGCAAATGTAGACAAATCTACTTGGACATAATTATGCCCAATCGTACTTTGATAGCTCATTTGCTTCAAGATTTGTCCTTGCACATCTACGACATCTATTTTTATATCAGCAAGCTCATCTGCATGAAAAGAACAAAACGCGAAGTCAGGTGTCGGATTTGGAAAAATGTCAATTTGCCCTGCTGCAATACCTTCGCGCTGGCTATTTAGCGTATTAAGGTGGATAATATTACTATATCGAATAGAATTCGTATTTCCTCCGACTTGCTTTAAGCGATAATAATTAGTAGGGGCTGTAGCCGTATTATCTACAAAGTTAAAGTCTGCTGTATGTAGTGCTTGCACTTGTCCAATTTCTGTAAAGTATTTACCATCTGTACTGCGCTCAATCGCATAGCCTTTGCCCCATGTAACTCCCTTTGGATGTTTCCAGCTAATGGTATTTTCCGCACCTTCATTCCAGCCAAATACATAAATATCTGGGTCGAGTTCGTCCACCGTACGCGCGTCATAAGGTGCTTGCGCCTGCTGAACGACATTTGTAGGTGCGATCGTCGGGCCAGATGCTTGTTCTACACACGGCACACCATCAAATACCCGCCAATTAGCAGTCTCATCTATGGTATAAGATGGATTCGTGACCGTACTCAAAAATCGCCAATCGGCTTGGGTTTGATTCGGTGTCACATCCACAATCATATAGCCACGCTTCGAGAGATTGGTATAGTGAATATGATCATTCCCTCCCTGAATAACGGCTTCACCTAAGCCACCTAAAAAGTCTAAACCAGGAGAAGTGACACTAGTCGTCACAAATTCCGTACCTACCGAGCCGCTGCATGGATTGTTGCCATTATCATTATAGCCCGTTACAGGAATATCATTCGCCCAAGCCGTGTGAATATCGCCAGTCAGTACTACTACATTATCAATATTGTTGCTGGTAATAAAATTGAGCAGATTAGAACGTTCTACATCAAAGCCATCCCATTGGTCATTATTTATCGCGATGCCTGCTATTTCTAGTGGTGCAATCATTACTTGCTGTGCGATAAATCGCCATTGGGCAGTAGAGTTTTGGAGTTGCGTAGTTAGCCAATTATATTGTGTAGCACCAAGTATAGTGGAAGCATTATCGCGTCCATAGAGGCGCGTATCTAAGAAAATCAAATCTACTAAATCGCCATAGCTGTATTTGCGAAAAATGATGGTATTATCACTCACATTTTCTCGAATAGGCTGCCATTCCATGTAGGCTTTGATGGCTGCTGCTTTTCGGTCTGCCCAAGCGCCTTCACGCGGGCGGTCATGGTTTTGTGCGCCATCTTTATAGGAATCATTAGCTGATTCGTGATCGTCCCAAACTGTAATAAAAGGATATTGCTGGTGTAAGTCTCGCAAATCGGGATCGAGGCGATAGTAGGAATAGCGCATTCTATAATTGGAAAGCTTATAAATTTCTTCATCGGGTGCATATACGCGCTCATCGCCGTATTCACCATCACCATATTCATAAATATAATCACCCAAATGTAGCACGGCATCTACATCATTTTGAGTCGTTATTTCACGGTAGGCATTGAAATAGCCATGTGCATAATTGGAACAAGAAACTACTGCAAAACGCGCTTGTTGATTGTTGCCTGTTGGTGCAGTTTTGGTGCGTCCGCGCTGCGAATTGAAACCTAAGGCAGCAAACTCATAATAATAATAGGTATCAGGGTCGAGACCACTTACATCTATCTTCACGGTATAGTCGCGGTCGGGATTGGTAGTCGTTGTGCCTGAAGCCACTACATTGCCCATGCCTATATCTGTTGCTACCCGCCAATCCACGGAAACTTCTATTTTGCTGGTCGTAACACGTGTCCATATAATAACGCTATCATCGGTTGGGTCCCCTGATGCTACTCCATGATAAAAGGGCTTAAGAGCAGGGTCAAATACTAAGCGGTCGAGATAGCCGCGTTGGGCATTCATGCTTATAATAACCAATACGAATAAAAGGCAAAAAGTAAGTCTCATAAAGCAATGTTTAAAGCAGTTTTATTATTGTTGCTTATTCACATCGCTAAAATTACGTATTGCAATAAGGCTATAAAAACAATTTTAAGGAAAAATAGTGACAGGGCTACATAATCATTTTGGCTTTGTAATAAAAACAGGCTACTAACTTTAACAGTTAGTAGCCCATTTTTTATGTATTTAAACATCTGCCTCTGCTTAGAGACGAACTTTCAAGCTAGTGCTTAAAAAGTATATTTAG
>JAHDCQ010000338.1 GCA_020629845.1 Saprospiraceae bacterium
TTCCAATATCCACGCGCCTGACTTAGCTATATCATAATAAGCAATGCCTAGTGCTTCGCATTCCTTGCGCCAATTAGCGCGCTGACTTTCATAATTCGACATATCGAAAATCACTAATTCAAACTCGAATAGGGCTTGTACCTCTTCCATGTGCAGTTTTGACTTATCGTGAATTAATACATAATCTACGTGTAAAGGAGTGTCCGTAGGCTTAAAATCCTGCTGCCCGATAAGTGCAATTCGTTTATCAAAGAATTGTATAAAAGGCGGCTCATAGAACCAATTGGGGTGTTCCACGAGCGTATCTTGTCCGATAGGAAATGCATGTTTGGTATGAATCCCTTTTGCCCAGCGATGTTGTTCGCTTGCAAAGGTAGCATTACCCCTATCTATATTGGGGCTTTCTAGGGTATAGCCTTGTTGTCCGACAAAAAAGTCAATCAGCGTTTCCCTTTTGATATGGTAGACCACCAATTCTTGCTGCTGCACTTGTTGCACTTCTCGCAGGGAATAGCTGCTTGCAAAGGCTAACAGAAAAACTAAACTCGCTATCAGCCAACGTACATTTTTGCTATTCAACCAAAAGACAATAAAACCCAAAAAGCAATAGAGCAACGCGACCTCATAGCCGCTTATCCAAAGTCCTTTCACCAGACCTCCTGGCAGGGATTGTATCCAATAGATACCCATATTTACAAGCCAAAGTACAAAATTGAGTACCCAACCGAATGCAGTCGCTAAGGCTGGGAGTATAGGTGTACTTAGAAAAGTAAGTATGCCTAGCAGGAGGATGATAGAAGCCGAAGGAATCACCAACATACTCGATAACCAAAACAGCAATGGAAACTGATGGAAATAATAGATACTGATGGGCGAAACCAAGAGTTGAGCAGCTAAAGAAACAGCGACTAGCTCCCATAGTTTATGCCCGATTTGATTTGGTATAGTAAACCACCCTACAATTTTAGGCTGAAAATAAACGATACCTAAAACGGCTAAATAGGACAACTGAAAACCCAACTGAAAAAGCAAAAAAGGATTATAAAGCAAGGACAAAAAGGCTGCTGCTGCTAGGCTATTATAGATATTTTTGTAGCGCGTGACATAGTCTGCCATCGTGACGAAACTGAACATGGTGGCAGCGCGCAATACAGAGGGCGAACTCCCCGTGAGTAAGGCAAATAACCAAATACAACTAACGGAAATTCCAAACTTAAGCCAACGACTACGATTGGTATTCGGGAAAAGCTGTAATATGAATCTTAGGAAAAAATAAATCAAGCCGACATGCAAACCTGACACCGCAAGCACATGTATAGCACCAGTATCCGCATAAGCGTCGCGGAGGGCATCGGAGATATTATCGCGATCGCCTAGAATGAGTGCTGCGCCTACGGCTAGGCTTTCTTCGTCGGTGAGGTGTTGCTTTAGAATGTCGAAAAGCTGCGTCCGAAGTTGATAAATGCTCCGAAGAAACGACCAGCCTTTTTTGCCCTCGAGTAGCTGCCAATTGCCTGTATTTACAAAGGCTTTATAATGAATATTTTGGTAGTGCAGATAATTCGCATAATCGAAGGCATGAGGATTTTTTACGGCTTCTATGGTATCTATCCGTGCGTGGAAAATGACTCGGTCGCCATACTGCAATTGCTTACTCAGGCTATCCATCTCAAAACTGACCAATAAGTTGCCCGTGCAATTGGCACAAGTATCAAGATATTCCAGGCGTAGGGTGGTGCTAATCCGTTTTTTAGGTGTCGGCATGTCGCTCACCCACCCAACGAGGGTGTCCTCATCACTTAGATATTGTGCGAAGTGTGTATCATAGTGTAGCTCATTGTTCCTGTAGGTGTGTTGATAACCGAAGAGGAGGAGAAACAGAAAGAACAGGATTCCAAAAACGTTTCGATTGTGAAAACTGTTGAATAAATGTAAGCCTAATAGGGCGGTGCCGAGAAGCAGAAATATCCATTGGGGAATACTAGGCATTGGCACACCAACAGCCACGATAATTCCAAGCAGAAAGGGAATTAATACGCGAACGGCTGGTATTTCGTGCCAATTGAGCATTTTGTGGAATTTTGATTATAATTTTGTGTAAAGTTGCTATCCAAAGATAAAAAATGAATAGCAAATCTTCAAACGGACTAAGAATAAGTGTGTATAACAAATAGCACAATTGTATGATTGGCTTCTCCCACCAATGAATTGGTGGGCTAAAACGATTTCGTGATAAAATTCAGCCCACCAATTCATTGGTGGGGGACGTATGTAAAAATATATATTGTAAATTTTTCAGACGAAAAAGTGCAATTTGTTATACACACTAAGAATAATGCACTATGATATTAAAGTGGTTAATTACAGGCTTCATTGTCTTTAGCATCTATCGGTTTTTTATTAAACCTAAAATGGTGCCGCCACCACAAACCAACAACGAACCCCTAGAAGGCGAATTCATTGACTATGAAGAGGTCGAGTAAATGCAGCGCGACTTTCTTTTTAATGTATTCTTGCTAATAGGTATCAACCTCCTGATAAAGCCTATTTACATTTTTGGTATTGACCGAACGGTGCAAAATGTAGTAGGCTTCGAGCAGTATGGTCTATACACCGAAATACTAAGCCTGAGTCTAATTTTTTATATCCTCAATGATTTTGGGATTCAAAATTTTACGAGTCGCACCATCGCGCAGCATGGGCATTTGTTGCATAAGTATTTCCCGAATCTATTGTTCTTGAAATTGTTGTCTAGCCTGTCTTATTTGGCTATAGCACTACTCGCAGGCTGGTACTTGGACTATACACGCTTGCATTTTTGGCTGCTCTTCGTACTATTAGGCAATCAGGTCGTGATTAGTTTCATCCAGTTTTTTCGGGCCAATATTATTGGCTTGGGCAATTATCGCACCGATAGCCTGCTTTCTGCCCTCGACCGCTTTCTGATGATTATTATTTGTGGAGTGCTGCTCTTTACACCCCGCTTCCGTACCGATTTTCAGATAAGTTGGTTTGTGTATGC
The DNA here is from genome assembly GCA_020629845.1 of Saprospiraceae bacterium. GTDB lineage: Bacteria > Bacteroidota > Bacteroidia > Chitinophagales > Saprospiraceae > JAAUTG01. The sequence continues at coordinate 3,023 of JAHDCQ010000338.1, forward strand.
GCATAGTATTTCTTTGCTCGTCACACTGAGTATTGCCTTCACATTACTTTGGAAACATTTGCAGCATTTCCGTTTTCAATTTAAGCCTACACTATTATTGGTATTGCTACGCCAAAGTTTTCCGTACGCACTTATCGTATTGCTGATGACCATTTACCATCGCACCGATGCCTTGATGATTGGCAAACTCTATCCCAATGGCACGGAAGAAGTGGGGATTTATGCGGCTGCCTATCGCCTACTGGAAGCTGCTATGATGTTTGCCTTACTATTTGGCAATCTCCTATTACCGATGTTCGCCAAATTGCTCAAAAACAAGCAATCCGTAGACCAACTCGTGCAGTTGAGTTTCCAACTCCTCATGGCAGGCGCGATTACGGTAGGTATCGCCCTTATCGCATTTCGCAATGAAATCATGGACTTACTCTACACCAATCAAGCTGCCTATTCAGGGGATGTTTTAGGCTTGCTGATGCTTGGATTTATAGCCGTGAGTGGTACTTATATTTGGGGTTCACTTATCATTGCTACGGGCGATTTGCGCCGCCTAAATATGATTTATGTGGGGGGAATAGTGGTCAATATTGGTTTAAATTTTTGGCTTATTCCTTCACATGGCGCACTCGGTGCGGGCTGCACGACGGCTATCACACAAGCAGTCGTTTTAATTGCTCAAATGCTATTGACTTATATGCTGCTGCGCCCCAAAATAGCAGACAGTATACTAAGACTTATTGTTTTGGCCCTCTTATTGGCTGGTCTTGCCTATTACAATGTGCAACAGTCTTGGACGTGGCTATGGGGATTCGCGCTGCAATTGGGGGCAGGCGCGCTATTGGCTTTTTTGCTTGGACTTATTCGCATAGATGCCTTGAAGGCAATCGCTAATCGGGATGGATGAGTTTAATGGATTATTTCCAAAACGGTCTATTGCTCAAGCACCAAAGCAATCGGAAAATCCTGCGTGTCGTATCAGCTAAATCGTCGATTACAATCAGCAAGTCACTTAGGCGAACCCTAAAGGATGCATGCAAGTGATTGGGATGTCTAATTTTAGAATATGAAGTATGGAATAGAGCTTCAGACCTGAAATATAATGAGTAATGAGAAGGATAAAGACAATAATAATTAATTCAGATTTTAATTTGGATTTAATATTATTTTGCGTTATTTTTTTTGTTAAAAAATCAAAATAAAAAGTTAATAATTTCATTTCAAAAACTATATAAAATATTATGTGTTTTGGTGATTAGTTCATATTGGAAGTAATTTATAGTTTTTCACTACACAAATTTAAAAGTCATAGTATTTTTTAACCTATGCGGAATAGTTCGCTCAAGAACAAACGAGATGTTAAAGTTTCATAGCTAAATAGGTTTCGGTAAATTATTTTTTTTAATCCAACTAAACAAATTTGTAATTCACCAACCAAACCTATCAAGGCTGGTCCACTACATATAGCACTGTTCACGCACCAAAGCAGTTATTATGTCAAACAATGCTTATAATCGAAGTAAAGAGATTTCTCCTATCAATTGTTATTTTATTACTTGGCGTATTTTAATATTAGTTCTATTAGTAATTGGCTTTGCAGTACTTTACGAAAAGTCATTTCAGGCAAATCAGTATATTGTTTTACAAATAACTTCGATTTCTATCCTAGCAATACTTGTTATTTCTAGAATATCTGGAGTCTTTTTTGATATGCGCCTTATTCCGAAGATATTGGTTATCAATCAACAACCTATCAGGTTTATAGAAGTAGTTCTTTTATTAGGTTATGTTTTTTGCTTCGCCTCAGCTTGTGTCTGCATTCGAAGTATCGGAGAAGAAACTAGTGCATTTATTGCTTTTACAGGGGTGTATTTTACATTCGTAATTCTAAATTATATTTTCCTAGCTGGACTAAAACAGAAATTAGGTCGCTATTTTGAACGAACTAGAAGAAGGTTTCAAGCCACTTCTCCACGAGGAAAACAGTTAGGGGAATTGGAAGAATACTTAATGGCAGATTGGATAGTTAATAGGTACCATTATGCAATAGCAGCTATATCAGCAATAGGTATTCTGTATATCAGTCAAAAGCTGAGTTTTTTGACATTAGATAAAGTTGAATTTATTGGAGCCTTGATTTTATTGCTCACAAGTCTATTTTTAGAAGTTTCCATTTGGATTAAGCGGCTTCAAAGTCGTTTCTCAATTAGAAAAAATAATCCTATAAAAGAGTCTTATTTTGGCATAAATGAAAAATCAAAAATCTCTTTGGAAACTGAGGAGGTCTTGATAAATCTAATTAAATCAGGAAATTTATCTGAGGTTTTCAAAAAAATATCTTCCATTCCTGAAAATAAAAAGGATGCATTTATTAAACTTGACTAGACTTTGGACAAAAGCGTTTCTTGAAGGAAGCACTCTTCCAAAGCTAAA
>JAHDCQ010000339.1 GCA_020629845.1 Saprospiraceae bacterium
ACAAGCATTTAAGCTAAACCCGCTCCACAAATAGTTGAATTCCATGCTTTGGGCGCAAGGTAATCAGTGGCTGTGTTTCTACAGGATGTCCTTCTTTTAAGCGAAAATTGAAGCGTTGTGCCATGAGTGCCAATAACAACTGAATTTGCATCATTGCAAAATGATAGCCAATGCACATGCGCGCGCCAGCACCAAATGGAATATAGCTTAAGTTCGGGCGACTTTTTACATTTTCAGGTGTGAAGCGGTCAGGATTAAAGACTTCGGGATCTTCCCAATATTTAGGATTGCGATGCAGCGCGTAAATATTGATGAACATGATAACTCCTTTGGGTATGGTGACACCATCTATAGTATCTTCTGCTAAAGACTCTCTGCCTATAGCAAAGGCAGGTGGATATAGCCGTAGGCCTTCTTCTACTACTTGGCGTGTATATTGGAGTTTTTGCAAATCTTGGAATGTGGGACGGCGGTCGCCAAAGTGGGTATTTACTTCAGCGCGGATTTTTTCTACAATTTCAGGATGTTGCGCCAGCAGATAAAGCGTCCAAGTCAGGGTATTAGCAGAGGTTTCGTGTCCTGCTATGAAGATGGTGATGGCTTCATCGCGTAATTCAAGGTCGCTCATACCCTCACCTGTGTCGGCATCTTTAGCATCGAGTAGCATGTTGAGCATATCATTATGCTGGGTTTTATTAACACGTCGTTCATTAATAACGTGATAAATCAATTCGTCAAAAATCTTTTTTTCTTTCAAAAATTGGCGATGATTACCATTAACGTATTGCAATGGAATACTAAAGGGATTATTGACCCGCTTGATTACATACTCTTGCAGATTGACCATGGTGTGGTATAGTTCCGATTCGTCACCATAGTCCTTAGCACTAAAGAGCGTGTCTAGCACCACATTTGCCGTGATGTCCATCATCTCTTGATTGATTTCTATGCTTTCTTTTGGGTTGGTGCGTTGCTCCAATTCCTCTACATAGGCAATACTCAAATCTACCATTTTATCAAATAGCGCAACAATACGTTCCTTATAGAAGGCAGGTTGTGCCATCCGACGTTGTCTGCGCCAATAATCGCCACCACTCGTAATCAAGCCGTTGCCTAGTGCGAGTTTGAGTTCGTCGTAGATGCTACTTTTTTTGTAATTCTTAGCATTGGTCTGTAGTACATGCTTGACGACACTATTGCGGAATACTACATAAAGCGGGGCTGGCATTCGCTTGATGCGGTAAAAATCACCATATTCTCCTTCGAGGGCTTGCGTATTTTCAGCGATGTTTTCGATTATTTCACTAGCAAAGCCAAACCAACCTTTGCCTTGATATACTGGTAGATTATCTGTAGCCATAGTATTTACGTTTATGTGCAAAAGTGCTAATTTTTTTTATTTGTATTACAACTTTCTGTGAACTAAGTATGTACTAAATGCGGTGTTTTTGAAATGGAATTTTACATTTGCGGAAATTCCTGAAAAAAATTTGAATTTAGGCTTGCTAGAATGAAATAATTAATATATAGTAGGCCGAATAAAATAATAGTGTTGAATTAAGTTTCAATACGCACAAAATCTATCAAGCGAAAAATAGCGCATGAGGACAAAATTATCACAGTTCAATTTTGATTTGCCAGAGCATCTAATCGCACAGCATCCTGCGGAATACAGAGATGAATCCCGATTAATGGTGGTGCATAAAGATACTGGAAAAATAGAGCATAAAGTATTCAAGGATTTCTTGGATTATTTCGAGGAAAATGATGTGCTGATTTTCAACAATACTAAGGTATTCCCTGCTCGATTATACGGTAAGAAGGAAAAGACAGGCGCACGTATTGAAGTCTTTTTATTGCGGGAACTCAATAAAGAAGCACGTCTTTGGGATGTATTAGTAGACCCTGCGCGAAAAATTCGGGTGGGTAATAAGCTGTATTTTTCTGATGAAGATGGCAATGATATACTCGTAGCGGAAGTAGTGGATAATACTACATCTAGGGGACGTACCATCCGATTTTTGTTTGATGGAACAGAAGAAGAGTTCCAAAAAGAATTAGGGATTTTAGGAAACACCCCATTGCCGAAATACATAAAGCGAGAAGCAACAGAGCTAGATAGAGAACGCTACCAAACGGTATATGCGAAGGAAATGGGGGCAGTAGCGGCTCCTACAGCAGGCTTACATTTTAGCCGCGAATTGATGAAACGCCTTGAAATAAAAGGAGTGAATTTTGCGGAGCTGACCCTACATATTGGTCTAGGCACCTTCCGAAATATTGATGTGGAAGACCTCTCCAAGCATAAAATGGATGCTGAATATTTCCGTATTACACAAGATGCTGTGGATGTTGTAAATAAAGGAAAGCTGAATAAAAAGCGGGTCTGTTCTGTAGGTACAACCAGTATGCGTTCTATCGAAACAGCAGTATCTGCCGAACGCCTACTAAAACCAGCAGAAGGATGGACGAATAAATTCATTTATCCACCCTATGAATTCAGTATTGCAGACTCAATGGTGACTAATTTACACCTACCAAAGTCTAGTTTATTGATAATGATTTCTGCATTTGCAGGGCAGGAGCTGACAAAGGAAGCCTATAATCAAGCAGTAAAGGAAGAGTATCGTTTCTTTACCTATGGCGATGCCATGCTAATTATATAGTTCAAGAGTAGGCTTGATGGCTAGCTTATTCTGATAACTATTAGAAAAAGCTACTAGCCAATCGTATCAATTATTTAAGTAGAGGTTTTAAAACAGCTTCTAAGACTTACTTGCAGAACTTTTTGATTCATTAATTAAGTAAGGAATGAGAAAAAAATAACTTTACCATCTTGAAAGTATCTTTATTTATTTCGCGTTCCTAAAACGAAGTATGACATACTTCTTTTTTGTTCAAACTAAAAAAATTAAAGCCGACTTATGTATTGGACGCTAGAACTCGCGCACCATTTAGAAGATGCGCCTTGGCCAGCAAATCGTGATGAGCTGATTGATTACGCGATTCGCTCAGGCGCGCCAATGGAAGTTATCGAGAACTTACAGCAAATGGAAGACGAGGGGGAAGTCTATGAAAATATTGAAGACATCTGGCCCGACTATCCTAGAAAGGACGACTTCTTGTTTAATGAGGATGAATACTAAACACGAACGTGCGATGTGGGTCCCAATAGCTACTATTAGGATTCACATCGTAGCCTTAATTTACTAAATCAGGATTGCCCATCAAGCCCGCCCGATAATTGCGAATACATTGATGAATTTGTGCCTCATTGTTCATTACGAATGGGCCATAGGAGTAAACAGTTTCATTCAAAGGCTGCCCGCCTAAGACCAGCAATTCTGCACCGCTTTCTGAATACAGATTGATAATGCTTTCCCCACGTTGATAGAGGCACACTTGATGCGGCTGGAGTTTGCGACCGCCTTCCAGTTCCAGTTCACCTTTTATTAGGTAAATGAAAGCGTTGTGTGTAGCCTCGGTTGGAATATCCAACCGTGCATCATCTTGCATCTTTACATGATAATAAAAGGCAGGCGATAACAAATCTATATTGGACTTAGCCTCCAATAGCTCGCCTAATACTACCCTTATCCAATATTTATCTGTTTCAATGGTGTCCATATCGCTGGTACGATGAATCGTAGTAGAAGGAGCTATAAACTTGTACTTGGCTGGCGTATTTAACCATATCTGGAATCCATGCTGTATGCCGCCTTCCTCAAATAATTGCTTTCCCGACTCCTCCATATGTATCGCACCTCGCCCTGAGCTGAAGAGCATAAAGTCGCCCTTACTGATTTGGAAATCATAATTTAGACTGTCTTTATGATGTCCCGAACCTTCCAATAGGTAGGTGGTGGGCGTAACGCCCGCGTGTGGGTGAGCATCTACACGGAGCGGGTCGTTGCCTGCTTCAACATTTACTGGCCCGAATTCATCGAACAATACATAAGGCGACACATGATCGAGCTGATTCCCAGCAAAGGCCCGCAACACAGGTAGTGTTCCTACATTTACTTTACTCGTATCCAGTATGCGGTAAATTTTCCGCTTGGCACTTGCATGGTACATGCCTGAATTGGTCACTAAGGAGGAATTGGCTGCTGTCATGCCCAAAATGGCAGAGCCTTTGATGAATTCGCGTCGTTTCATGTTGTGATGTTTAATGTATAAACATGAATTTATTGCTTTTGGTTTAAAGCCAGTAATTGCTTCAACTCTTGGAGTTCCTCAGGGGTCAAATCGCGCCACTTTCCCACTTTTAAGCCATCTAGTTTGATGTTCATAATTCGTATCCGCTTTAGGACAAGTACTTTATAGTCAAAAAAAGTACACATGCGCCGAATTTGCCGATTTAAGCCCTGTGTAAGAATGATTTTGAAGACCGATTTGCTTCGTTTTTCTACGGTGCAAGGCTTCGTTTTTGTACCTAAAATGGGTACGCCACGACTCATTTTTCGGACAAATTGCTGCCCAATAGGTTTATCAACGGTTACGATGTATTCTTTCTCATGTTCGTGTTCGGAGCGTAGAATTTGATTCACGATGTCACCGTCATTGGTCAATAAAATTAAGCCAGAAGAGGCCTTATCCAGTCGTCCAATAGGGAATATACGCTTAGGATGACCCACAAAATCAATGATATTATCCTTGTCCTTAAGGTCAGTGGTACAAGTGATGCCAGGCGGCTTATTCAGCGCGATATAAATGGGCTTTGGTTTGCTTTTCAAAGGTTTTCCATCAATAGTGACGCTATCGCCCTTCGTCACTCGATTGCCCTTTTGTGCAACTTTATCATTAATACATACGCGCCCTGCCTCTATCCATTTGTCCGCTTCTCTACGCGAACATATGCCCGTGCTGCTGATGTATTTATTTAGACTTATGGAATTGTCATTCATTTATTTACTATCTTACATAGGTTCTAAGAAAATCTTGCGAATATTAGAAACTGTGTTCGCGTATTCAGGTTTCGCTTTCATGGCATTCCAATCGGGATGTTCAAGAAACTTGCCCCAATTTGCATTACGCTGTTCCATATCGGTGAAATTGAGCATGTATACCAAGCACGGACGATGTGGCCCAACCAACATATCACCAAAGAAAACAGGGCGAAGCCCTACTTTATGGAAAAGTTCTATTTCTTCATTGTCGAACATCGCAATTTTGCGGCGCACGGCATCTTCTGAATAGCCTTCATAAATACGCAACTCAAATAAACCTGCTCCTTCTATTGGGTCGAGCATTTTAGGCTGACCACCAAATGCTAATAATAAAGAAGATTCAAAGCGCGTGTAGGCGGGCTTATCCACTTGGATAGCATCGTAAGCTTTTGCTGCTGCTACGTATTTCGTATCACTTTGTAGGTTCTGGGCTTGCATATAAGTCGCAGCATTTGGATAGCTGATTAATGCCCAAATCTTGCGTGGGTCGGACT
>JAHDCQ010000340.1 GCA_020629845.1 Saprospiraceae bacterium
GTTCATTATAAACCATTATCTCTTGACATTTCCCCGAATAAACCCCATCTTTACAGCAGATTCATAGCACTTGTTACACACTAAGCGATTCACATTTTTTTACAAAAAGGCACATAAACATGAAAAGCTTAGTTCTTCTCCTATTGGTAGTTCCATTATACCTATCCGCCCAAATTACACCTACTAATATCCTGTTTCAAGGTACTGGTAAGTCCAATGATTATGCCCTATCGGATATCAATAAGGATGGTACGCTCGATATTCTAGTAGCCAGTACTAGCGGACTGGCTTGGTATCCTAATACAAACTCTACACAAACTAGCTATCGCCGACAACACCTTATTGATGCGACCAAAGCCTACTATTCCGTAGTGGTATTAGACTTGAATAAGGATAGATGGCCCGATATTGTTGCTACTACGGAGGCAGCGGGCGATAATATGCAGTTAGTGTGGTATAAAAACAATGGCAATGGCAATTTTGAGCTCCAAACTAGTATAGACAATCATCGTTTTAGTCAAAGTCAGCTATTTCTAAAAGATTTGAACCGCGATGCTTGGGCAGATATAGTGCTAAGTACCTCCGAGGGTAGCGTGATATACCTAAATGATGCAGCAGGCAACTTTCTAAGAAAAAATACCCTTTCGGAAACCTTCCAGATTAGCCAGGTAGCAGATATTGATGGCGATACTTATCCTGATTTAGTAGAAATTAAGGAGCATCATTTACGCGTGCGTTATAATAATAGCTATGCAAAATTTGGGGAAGCCGAAGCGATAATCAACGCAAGCAATATTAGTCGTTTTGACATAATGGATATAAATGATAATGGACTTTTGGATATCGCGCAACTGCTTGTGAATAATACCGAAACGGAACTGCTATTACATTCCAATGAAGGCGCTGGCACATTTAGCACACGTAGCATTCCCATTTCCAATATTCCATATGAAGCAGAAAAAGAGATTCAAATCTACCTGCGCTATATGAATGCCGATGACTTGCGCGACTTGGTCATCATAGTAGATAATGATGCCATTTATTGGTTCAAAAATTTAGGTGATTATACGTTTGAAGCTACGCCTACACTTGCGAAATCGGTATTAGGTGTAGCCATTCAGCCTGAAGATACCAACCAAGATGGCATTACTGACTTCATAGAGATAGAAGGTGCGCTACGCTATCTTTTACTGCATGAAAATGATGGTAATGGCAACTTAATCCATACGGATGTAGCCGAAAATGGACGTATTATGCAAACCATCATCACCGATTTGAATAATGATAATTATGAAGATGTACTCGCATTTTTTGCCTATGATAATGAGGCGCGAGCCTACCTTAACGATCAGGCTGGCGGATTTGAAGAGCAATTATATATAAGTGATACACCGATAGAACAGCTTATTGATATGGATAATGATGGCGATTTGGACGCGCTTACGTATTCCTACAATCGGGCTTTATGGTCGGAGAATGATGGCGCAAATAATTTCAGAAATCGCTACCTCATTGCAGTAGATGATGCTTTTCGAGATGCCGCTTTTTATTGTTGCTCACCCACGAGTCCATTAGTCGGTGATTTTAATGACGATGGTATTCCTGATATTTTAGTTTATCGCCGAGCTGAACGTACTTTATCGTGGTACGATGGGCAAAGCTTGGAAGAAACAATCATTCGTACAGACTTTTCTATCATCAAAATGCAGCTTGGCGACATGGATAATGATGGAGATACCGACTTGCTTTGTAATGCGCCCGAACAGCCCACCAGCATACACCTTCTTCAAAATGATGGTACAGGGAGCTTTGAGGATAGTACTATCGGGCTTCCTATCCAAAACGCAGCAAGTAGCTTGAAACTCATTGATGTAAATGGCGATGCTTATTTGGATATTTTAGAATACTGCACCACTACTGCATGTAATAATGCGATGTATTATTATGAAAACAATGCAGGCAATAGTTTCTCATTAGTACGCACAATAGAAAACTATACTTCCGAATTGCCTCCCATTGTTATTGACATAGATTTAGATGGAGACCAAGATATTATTCAAAGTAATTTTGATACTGAACAAGTTGCGAAGCCCTTAAGCGTAATGCTAAACGATGGCAATCAACAATTCCAACTATCTACTATAGAAGGGCTGAATAGCATTCGGGGGATACAACGGCACGATTTTGATCAAGATGGTCAGATGGAGTTGCTGATTACGAGCCTTCCTACGGCAAACGAGCCTGAAGCCTTATTTTTAGCGAATTATCCAACGCTCTTTACACCCGCACCGAATAGTATGCATCTTGCTGTACCAAATCAAAGCCTAGCTTATCCGAATCCTTTTCAGCAAGCCATTCGTATTCCTTTTGATGTATTTGGAAAGGAATACCAAGCATGCGAAATCCGCATATTCAATCAAGTCGGGCAGCGTGTTTTTCCCAACATAAGTTATCAAAATTCGTATGCGATAATAAGTGGTATAGGACTAGAAGCAGGGCTATATTTTTATCAAATTTTATGGCAACATCAAGTCCTTCAAAGTGGAAATATGGTCAAGCAGCATTGATTTTCTAGCAAAAAAGCTGAATAATTGTTAAAATTTAAAATAACCATAACATATATGGACAAGTCTAGGAATGACCAAATTCCATTTTTTTCGTCTATATTAGTGTTGAGTCAAATATGACAACTATAAAACTCAATCATATTTAATGATAAACCAACTAAAATTTCATTACAAAACGGTAATTATGAGAAAATCATTATTTACGATTTTAGTAGCGAGCCTACTAGTAGTACAGCTATCTTTTGCACAAAACGAGGGGCAAAAAAATGGTCTGTCTTACAACCTTACTATATTTGATCATTATTCTCCTGCTATAGAGGACTTATTTAACCCCGACGGGAACACTACAGTGGGAGCAAAAATTGCATACCACCGTAATTTAGGTGGGCCTTTAAATTTAGAAATTCCTGCACGTCTGGGTATCACGGAATTGCCGATGTTAGCAGCCAATGGCGATATTGTAAATGGCAACCGCTTAATGTCAGGTGGACTGGAAGCTTTGCTCCAGCTACAATTAGGAAAAGCAGGTAGTTTATTGCATCCTTACCTAAGTGCTGGTTTGGGCGCGATAGGTGTAGAAGGACAGGGTTTAGGCATCCAAGTGCCGCTTGGAGTAGGCTTGGACTTACGCATTTTTGATAATTTCTATCTGCAAGGTCGCTCAGAATATCGTCTTGGTTTTAAGGACTATACAGATATTGATGGCACACAAAACCATTTAGCACACAACTTTGGGGTGAAAGCTCTATTTGGCAAAGGTGATGCTACACCTAAACCAAAGAAAGACCCCGATACCGACGGCGATGGCATCACGGATTTGAATGACCAATGCCCGAATGTAATTGGTACAGCAGCTATGAACGGTTGTCCAGATTCAGATAATGATGGTATTGCGGATAAGGACGATAGCTGTCCGAAGGTAGCAGGTATTGCAGCTATGAATGGCTGTCCTGATGCAGATGGTGACGGCTTGGCGGATAATGATGATAAATGCCCGAATGAAGCTGGACCTAAAGATAATGACGGTTGCCCAATCGCTGATGCAGATGGCGACGGTGTAGTAGATGCGGACGATAAGTGTCCGAACGAAGCAGGCCCGCGTAGCAATGATGGTTGCCCAGTAGCCGATGCAGATGGCGACGGCATTGCAGACGCAGAAGATGACTGCCCGAATGAAGCGGGTAAAGCAAGCTTGAATGGCTGCCCCGATTCGGATAATGATGGCGTAGCTGATAAGAATGATAACTGCCCAACGGAAGCAGGAAAGCCAGCACTAAAAGGTTGTCCAGATAGCGATAACGATGGTGTACCGAATGCCAGCGACCGTTGTCCAAGCGTAGCGGGTCCAACTAACAATAATGGCTGTCCTGTGAAGGAAATCAAGGAAGAGGATAAGCGCGTGCTAGAGTTTGCTGCGCAAAATATCCAGTTTGAGTCCAATAGCTCGTACTTCAAGGCAGGATCGCAAGAGAAAGTGGATGAAATTGCACGTATCTTGAAGGAATACCCTGGCTACAATGTCACTATTGAAGGACACACGGATAGCGCAGGAGATGCGAATTACAACCAAATGCTTTCTGAGAAACGTGCGAAGCGTTGCTACGATCGCTTAGTAGAGTTGGGCATTAGTCCATCGCGTGTGAGACATGCAGGCTATGGAGAAAGTCGTCCAATTGCGGAAAATAATACAGCGGCAGGTCGTAAGAAGAACCGTCGCGTGACTTTTGATTTGTTCCGTAGATAAGCGGCACGATTTCATTTGTTAGAATGATACCGAAAGCCCCGTTCTGCTTTGCAGGGCGGGGTTTTGTGATTTATTTTAGGTTTCTCGTAAATGAAAGGTAAAACACAAAACATCCTATTCTGGATTAAACTATCAAGTCGTCTTAATCGGCAAAATACCCGAAGCAAGTAATATCGCTACTTCCATCAAGGATAAAACCGCCTATACGCGCTACGAACGTGCAGCAGTCGTACCTTGCTTACCCAACACTTGGCTTTCCTTGCATCCGATTAAGGGGAGACGCATGACTTTTGAATTGAATACACCTTATAAATTTCGGGCTTTGTTGGATAGGGAGGCGCGGTGATGGGGGCGATGGCAGGGTAAGTCTCGATAAAATAGAATTAGAAGGAACTTAATCTTTCCTAGATTCGTAAATAACCTAAGAACCATTAAAATGACGAGATAAATGAAAAGTTTTTTTGACCTTGATGAATACACACAAGTAGATATTGAAAGTCTTATCAAAAATAAAATTGAAGAAGCTCTTAACTTGGATTACAAAAGCGGGGATGCACTCAAGAAAGACGAAAAATCAAAGAAAGAACTTGCTAAAGATGTTTCTGCATTTGCCAATTCTGCTGGTGGAGTGATTGTATATGGTATTTTGGAAAAAAATCATGTTCCAGATAGCTATGTCTTTGTAGATGGAAATGAAATAACAAAAGAATGGATTGAACAAGTTATTCAAACACGGGTTCAAAGAAAAATTGAAGGCTTACAAATTTTTCCTATTCGCTTTCAAAATGATATTAGCCAAACAGTCTATCTCATTAAAATTCCTGAAAGTTTTGATGCCCCGCACATGACTAAAAATAAGCGATTTTATAAAAGGTATAATTTTGAATCTGTTTATATGGAAGAGTATGAAGTGAGGAATTTATATCAAAAGGTGTTACGTTCTTCATTACATATTGACATTCCTCTAGTCAATAAATCAAAATATGGTAGACATAAATATGTGTTATGGTTCTATGTAAGTAATTGGGGTAAGGTACTTGAAAAAGAAGCTAAATTAGAAGTAGTGATACCATCCAAAATTTTAGATTTATCTCTGAATGGAGAAAATTTCATTAAAAAAAACT
>JAHDCQ010000341.1 GCA_020629845.1 Saprospiraceae bacterium
GGGTGCCGTTTGGCCCCAAACAATAGCGCAGCAGAGTATTAGGTAGATGGTAAACACTAGTTGATTCAATACTCTGATTTTGAGTAGGCTTGAGAAAGCCTAAGCATGTCTATTAAAAACTCTATATAAACGTATAAAAAGCCGCCTTGTTACGCAAGGAACACCTGCGTCTAGGGAATGGTTTGTTTTGTGTTTTTAATGTAGGTGGTGGATGTGGGTGGGAGATTGTGCTGTAACGCGGAATGCTTTCCGCGCACGTCCTATATGGCAAAGTGTTACTTGCGCGGAAAGCATTCCGCGTTACAGCTACATTAGGCGACTGATGTGGTTAGGTAAGCACCAACTCGTAGTTGATGCTTATGGACTAGGAAATAGACGCTTATACATGCGGGCTTTTAGTGCGGCTTTATGCTCGCGTACTGCTTCCACACTACCCATATCTCTAATTTTGCGACGCAGACCTGATAATACATCAAAATAATCAGGATTTAAAGCGATAAAGCGTTCTACTGCTGCGCGCTGCTCTTGTGAGAGTTCTTGCGCGCAATATTGCAGTAGTAACTCATCTATATGTTTATAAATATCATTCATCATAATTATGTCTTTCTTTATCTTGGGATAAGTAAAATTGTTTGATTTGTGCTTCTGCGCGTTTGATGCGTTGCTTTACCGCACTTTCTGAAATACCTAAGATTTCAGCGATTTCTTTATAGCGATAGCCATCGAATTTTAGTGTTATGGCTTCCGCATTGTTTTTTGATAGGGTTTGTATAGCTGCTTGAAACATATCACTATTCTCAAAGCTTTTATGTGGACTAGAGAACGTGCAACTATTTTGCGCTGATTCTGACTCTGCTTGCTTTCTACGCTTCAATTTTTTATTGAAGTTAATTGCTTCATGCTTTGCAATAGCAAAAATATAATTGTGGCGTTCTTGTTGATTCTGAGGGAGTTTATCAGGTGGTATTTTTAGAAGTTTTTCAAAGACATTCTGTAAAATGTCTTCTACGTAGCTTGGATTGTATCTGTAGATAAAGTTTTTAAGTTTGATACCGTAATTATCATATAACTTTACTTGATAATGTAACTCTATTATTCGTGACATAAAATAGTTGTGTTTTTTTGAAGACTTTGAAGTCTTCAAGAATTAGATTTTTCCTTATCATTTGTATACAGCTACTTTAGTTTGAAAACAAATTGCCTCTCAATAAGTAAAACAACTCAAGCCCTCAAAAAGTGACATTTCCCCACAAAAAAAATCCAAATACGCCCAAAAGCACAAAGAGGGCTAACGTCACAATCACAATGCCTTTGTAATTTTCGACTAGGATTTCGCGCTTGTTGGTGTTGCCCGTTCCTTTTTCGGTGTGTTCTATTGTTATTTTTATGCGTTGCTGCATAGTTATCGTTTTTATCTTTTTTGAAAAATGCTGTCATTAAGATAAAGTCGAAATAGGTGGGAAAAGTGACATTGGGCAAGCAAAAAAGTAAACACCAAGTGGTACTTGGCGCAAGTCGCGCTTTGTCATGCAGTAGGTATGCCAAGCACCGCTTGGCAGCTACTATATCAAAAATAAAAATCCAAACCCGCCCAAATTCCAAAACGATCCGCCTGCGGATTATCCAAATAATTTAATCGCTAAAGTGCTTCAATGTGGGGAGCTTTATAGATTTCTACTCATTTTTTATTGTTGAAAATGTCACGTTTTTGATATTCCATCCTTATAAGAATAGTTGTGTTTTTTAAATAAATAAATTTTACATATGAAAAAGTTAAATCTAGAAGCTTTTCAAGCAAAGCTTAGTCCGAAAGAGCAAGGTAAGATTGATGCTTTATGTGAGCAGTTATTAGGAAATAACAATGGCTCTGTTACAAAAACTCGCTCAAAAGGAGCGGATAGCACTTAGTATAAGGCGCATTATACTTTTTATTCATACAAAAATTCCTAACAGATGAAAAAATTAAATCTAGAAGCTTTTCAAGCAAAGCTTAATGAGCAAGAGCAAGCCAAAATTGATGCTCTTTGTGGACAGTTGCTAGGAACAAATTCTCCAAATTCTAATGGTTCCAAGGCAAAGTCTCGCTCAAAGGGTTCAGATAGTGTATAGTATAAGACGTGTTTTATTCATTCATTCAAAAATTCAGAGCAGATGAAAAAGTTAAATCTAGAAGCTTTTCAAGCAAAGCTCAATGAGCAAGAGCAAGCGAAAGTTGATGCTCTTTGTGAGCAGTTGCTAGGAAATGGAGGTAGCTCCCAGACAAAGGCTCGTTCAAGTGGCGCGCATAGTATTTAGGAAGTTTAGAGAAGCTATCATCTACTGATAGCTTCTCTAAAAATAAAAATCCAAACCCGCTCTCACCCCAAATCTATCCGCCTGCGGATTATCCAACTTGCAGACACACGACGCAAAAGTGATGCTTTTCAATGGTGAAGCTAAGTACACTGTAAAATAAATTTCTTCACATTTATGACTGCTTATTTTCCCAGTCTTCTTCGTTCCAAAATCAGGCTTCATAACCAGTTATGTTCCTGATTTTGCGCCTCGAATACTGAAAAAATAAGCGCGGTCAAAACACGAATTAATTTAATTTACAGAGTACTAAATATAATCAGGACGTACATGCTGCCGTATTGGGTATGGATATTGGTAAACGCGATTTGCAACAATGCGCGGATGCCGTGATACGCCTACGGGCAGAATATCTTTGGCAAACCGAACGCTTCGAGGACATTCATTTCAATTTTACGAATGGTTTTAATGCAGCGTATAGCAAATGGCGTGCAGGCTACCGCATTCGGATAAATGGTAATCAAGTCAGTTGGGTGAAGCGTAGTGCCTCAGCTACTTCCTATGCGGAATTTAGGAAATATCTGAATATGGTATTTGCGTATGCGGGTACACTTTCTTTGGAAAAAGAATTGCAAGCACGCCCCATCTCTGAACTGGAAGTGGGCGATATATTTATACAAGGAGGCAGTCCTGGACATGCCGTTTTGGTAGTGGATAAAGCTATTCATCAAACAACGGACGAAGTCCTATTTTGTCTCGCGCAAAGTTATATGCCCGCACAAAGTATGCACCTTTTAAAAAATCCAAATGATACCGCCCATAGTCCGTGGTATTCCATAAAAAACATACATTCGGAACTCTATACACCTGAATGGACGTTTAAGGCAAGGAATTTAAAACGATTTGTAAGTACTCAATGAGTGAATGAAGTTTAGAATTATTCACTCATTCACAATTCACAATTCACTCATTGCGTATTTACCTATCTTCTACTCTAATAAATAGTAACAAATTAGCACGAAACAGATGATTATCGCCATTGATGTATACTACTGGGAAAATAAAGCCAAAGCTGTAAGCGTCGAGTTTGATGATTGGGCGAACGAAAATGTACTTAACATCCATAGCGTACAGCTAGAAAATATAGCCGAATATGTGCCTGGACAATTTTACAAGCGCGAACTGCCCTGTATTCTAAAAGTCTTGGAATGTTCTAAATTGGATGAAACTACTTGCATTATCGTGGATGGTTATGTGACGCTGGATGATGCAGGCAAATTCGGACTAGGCGGCTATCTGTATGAGTCTTTAGACCAACAAATTCCTATTATTGGCGTAGCAAAGCGAAAATTTCATGCAAATACATTGAATACGCGCGCTATTACTAGAGGTCAAAGCACAAACCCTCTTCATGTGACTAGCATTGGTATAGATTTGGATGAAGCCGCACAAAAAATACAGCAGATGAAAGGCGCGTATCGTATGCCTGATGTATTGAAATTGGTGGATACGCATACTCGAATAAAATAAGGAAGCAACCCTACGTACTTGATGTTTGTCCCTACTCCAAAATAAATATCAATGAAAACATACTTTACCGCGCTATGTTGCTGCTTGATTGCGATATGCAGCTATGCTCAAGACAACTGCACTTGTACACAAGATTTAGAATTCGTAATAGGCTATTACGAGCGTAATCTTCCTGGCTTTAAAGACAATGTCACGCCTGACACAGAAGCCACTTATGCTACCCTAAAGCAGGACTTGCTGCAAGCCAGTAGCGATACGCAGAACAAGAGCAATTGCTTCAAACTACTCGTTTACTATGTCGAGTATTTTAGAGATAATCATTCTAAAATTATCATGTCTGTACCGCATATAGATGAAACCGATGCCACTTCCCTAGAAGCTTTTTTTGCTTCCGAAATCTATAAAGCGCGCGAGCGGTACGAATTGCAAGCGTCCGATTTGAAACAATACCCTATGGATGATATCCGAGGTATGTATCAAACGGCAGATTCGACCTATACCATTGCCATTATCCCAAATAAAGGCACGCTACGTGATTATATAGGTGTAATAGTAAATGCAAAAACAGCACTCTGGGAAAAAGGACAAGTAAAAATGGAACTCAAAAGCAAGCCTGATGGTGGCTTTGAAGCCTTTGTGTATATGCGAAATCACAGTCTATATTATTACCCAGATTTCAAACTTCGGGCAGGTATTTTGGGCGATAGTTGGTTTAAACAAAGTAAAAAAGAAAGGGTCAATCATTCTCTAAAACAGAGAGCTTTTGATTTCAAAATTCTACAAGACAGCATTGCTTATTTGCAAATTCCTACCTTTTCTGGCGACTATAGTGCTATGATAGATTCGGTGTATAAAGCCACCGCTACGCAAATCCAAAACACCCCTTACTTGATTATAGATGTCCGCAATAATGGTGGTGGTAGTGATAGCAATGCCGCGCCGCTATTGGACTATATTTACACCAATCCCATACAAGGTGATAAGGTCAGTTTATATGTAACGGAAGACAACATCAAAATGTGGGAACGCTGGTATAAAGAGATACAGCAAGACCCAGAAAACTATGGGAAAGAAGATTTGAAATGGTTCAAACGCGAAATTAAACGCATGAAACGCGCCAAGCTGAATACCTTTATTACTCGCTCAAAAGGCAAGTTGCATAAACAAAAACTTAATCCTAAACGCCCGAAAAAAGTAGCTATTATCCAAAATAAGAATTGTGCAAGCTCCTGCGAGACATTGCTGTTTTGGGCAAAGCAAAGTAGTAATACAATATTAGTTGGTGAAAACTCCGGTGGCTATGTAGGCTATGGCGAAGTGGGCGAGGTACAAACGCCTTGCTATCAATATACCCTTTATTGCACCATGACCCGCTATGAAGCACAGCGCAAATACGAAGTTATTGGGGTCGCACCTGAGCATTATCTGGATATGGATGAGGACTGGGTGACGCAGAGTATAGAATTGTTGTTGAAATAGGAAATGCCTTTTTTATCTTGTGTGTATAACAAATTGCACTTTTTATCGGCTTTTTTGCTTGGAATTTATCCGCCAATGGGAAATTGGCAGATAAATCGAAATTCAAC
>JAHDCQ010000342.1:0-3032 GCA_020629845.1 Saprospiraceae bacterium
ACCCATTGAGTATTTACGATTCTTCAAAGAAAACAAAAAATCTTTGAACCTAAAGTTCCCATAATATCGAAATTTAAGATATGGAATTCTAGGATTTCCGACGGCTAAAATTGGGATTCCTCTTAATAATCAATAATTTGCCATTTCTTGATATTTTTAGATGTGAGATGTAAGATGTAAGACTTTTTACTATGTAGTAGTCTCACATCTTACATCCCACATCTTAATTTACACCAAAAATGGACGAATTCAACAATCCAGAACATGTTCCGCAGGAGATGCGACAGCCGATGAATCCGCTGTTTTCGCGCAATCGGGTGGACGTGAGTCGGGTACAACATACTTTAGCGAAGATAAAAACCGAGCTGCACAAAGTCATCATTGGGCAAGATGAACTGATTGATTTATTGGCAGCTAGTCTTTTTGTGAATGGACATGTGCTAATAGAAGGCGTACCAGGCATTGCAAAAACCCTCACAGCGCGCCTGATGGCAAAAACGATTGATACTGCATTTTCGCGTATCCAATTCACCCCCGATCTCATGCCGAGCGATGTGGTAGGCACATCGGTTTTTAATATGAAATCGTCAGATTTTACCTTTAATGCTGGCCCGATATTCGCCAATATTGTGCTTATTGACGAAATCAATCGCGCACCTGCTAAGACGCAAGCTGCCCTCTTTGAAGTGATGGAAGAGCAACAAGTGACGGTGGACGGCAATACCTATGCAATGGAAAAGCCTTTCTTTGTGGTAGCTACACAAAATCCGATTGAGCAAGAAGGAACTTACAAACTGCCTGAAGCGCAACTTGATCGCTTTTTATTCAAAATTAATCTACAATATCCGACACGCACACAGGAAAAAGAAATCTTGGTGCGTTATCAAAGCGACTTTAATATGCGTCAGCAAGCAGAGGTGCAAGCCGTATGCCTACCTGCGGACATTGAAGCCTGTCGGGAGTTGGTGGAGCAGGTATATATTGAGGATAAACTACTGGATTATATCGCTGATATTGTGCATCAAACGCGCAATAGCAACGATTTATTCTTAGGGGCATCGCCTCGTGCGTCCCTGGCACTCATGAAAGCCTCTAAAGCCATCGCTGCGTTGAATGGTCGGGATTTTGTAACGCCCGATGATATTCAACAAATTGCTTATCCGGTGCTGAATCACAGAGTCATCCTTACACCTGAACGCGAAATGGAAGGCTATCAAAGTCGCGATGTGCTAGATGAAATTATTAAACAATTGGAAGTGCCTCGATAGAGGTGTTTATTTGTTGAAAACTTGCCTTCGGCAAGGGTTTGGTGATTTGTTTATCATAAGTGTTATTTCAAATAAACAGATAAACACATCAACAAATAAACTTAAAATACACAAATGAACCTCTTACATAATTTAGGACAATATATCATGCTGCTCGGTTCGGTCTTTTCGAAGCCAGAGAAGTTTTCGATGTACTACAAAGAAACCATGCGCCAAATGAATGACATTGGTATTGGCTCATTGGTCATTGTATGTATCATTTCGGTCTTCATTGGGGCGGTGTCGGCGGTGCAGTTTGCCTATCAGCTATCGGAGTCCTTTGTGCCGATGTGGTATATTGGCTATATCGTGCGTGACTTGGCGATTATTGAGCTTTCACCTACCATTACCTGTTTAGTGTTAGCAGGAAAAGTAGGCTCGAACATGGCGGCTGAAATAGGTGGTATGCGCCAAAAAGAGCATATTGATGCCATGGAAATCATGGGCGTGAATACGGCAGCTTACTTAATACTGCCCAAAATCATTGCAGCACTCGTGGTGATTCCGATGTTGGTGGCTCTTTCTGCTTTTGTGAGTACTACGGGCGGCTATCTGTCCAGTGTACCGACGGGCGTTATTACCAATTCAGAATATGTACAGGGCTTACGCGCCTTTTTTGTACCGTACAATGTATTTATGATGTTCGTGAAGGCATTCGTATTTGCGTTTATTCTCGTTACGGTATCTTGCTATCAGGGCTACTATGTGAAAGGCGGAAGTATCGAGCTAGGACAAGCCAGTACGCGCGCTGTGGTATATAGCGACATCGTTATCCTATTGGCAGACTTCTTGATTGCGGTGGTACTAACGATGTAAAGCATGAAAGGAGGGAAGCTCAAATATAGTGTGTTTATACTTATTGTAGTTGGTCTATGGGCTTGTACCGAACCACCTACTCCTATGCTACGCCAAGCGGATCGGCAGCTCATTGATTCGCTCTACAACCTGCATTACGATAGCATAAAAGTAGAGCTAGATAGTGCTTGCGTGACCTTAAAAGAACAAACCATAAAGCCTGCCATTGATTCTATTCTAAAGCGTCGCTTGGTGGAAAAAGCAAAATTGATGAATCGGTATGAGGAGCAGGAAAAATAATAAGGTAGACTATTCAATTTTATATAGTATTCTCATTGGAGTTTTTGTTTTAATCCTTTGCTCATGCGAAGAACGCAAGCCTGCTACCACGCGTGCGCAACTCATCGAAAATAAGCTACAAGAGCGCATCGCGCAGCTTCACCGTAGCAAACAAAAACGTTGCTTAGAAGAAGCAATGCAAGAAGCTGAACAAGTAGTAGATTCGCTCATCCTAGAGTTAGCAAAATCGAGTAAAGATAGTATTAGCAAACCACCCAAACCCACTAAGCCCGAACGCCCTGATGCTTTTATCTTGATGGATACAGGCAATGTGCACCCTCTGATTATAGATACTCTAGAATGAGAAAAAGCGCAAAAGATATAAGCATATCTTCTGCGCTATAACTACTACAATTTTCATTAAAATGTTGCTTTCATAACTGCACCCCAACCAATGATAAAGTTGAGGAGTAAAAGCAGTACAAAAAATAGCCTTGAGTAATACTCTGTGGCGTATCTAGTTTTCATAACACCTTTGAATTTTGATGAGTGAGTAGGTGTTTTTTGCCTACTCCTTAAGTACTTTGTTTGTTGCACTACAATATTGCAGACTTTTAGAACGTAATGCCTAGACACTTTCCTTTTTTTGAG
>JAHDCQ010000342.1:3132-5403 GCA_020629845.1 Saprospiraceae bacterium
CTAAATAGCATCTGGAATGCGAAACTTGAGGCAAGTATCAATAGCGGTGAACACTTCGCATGAATGGTCTGTTTGATAGATAAACCAACGCTTAATCATGTGTTATAAATTACTACAATTCTTGTTGCTTTTAGCCATTTTAGGTGCATGTACCACCACCAATACTACTGCTGTGGAGCAAAACACAACTGTTTTCTTTGACCTAGAAGACTATTTTGAAAAGGAGGCAACACGACTCAATAATAAAGCATATCAACTAAAGAAAAAGCTTACTATTGATGGCAAAGAAGAAGAGCAAGTACAAGCGGTAGTCAAATTTGAAGAAGAATTGCGTCCTTTTGCTCGGCTAAATATTAATCAACCAACTTGGCGCGATAAATATCACCCGGATAGTGTTTTTTCAGCTACTCAGCAATTAGAAGCTATTGACTACACGACACTTGATGAAAGTATGAAAATCACCAAACTGGTCATTATGTATGATTCTTTAAGTAAAGTGCGAGAAATTTATATTGAAAAGCAATCATCTTCTTTAATTATGAATACCCAAGAAACCTTTATCTATCAGGCAGATAAAGGCTATAGTATACACACCTTTCAGGATATTAAATTTTTTGATGATAAAGAAATTCTCTTGGAAGTGGAATATATACGTTGATTAGAATAAGAGTAAGGAATAATGTATAAGCACTTCATGTGAAAAAAGTAGTAATTAATCCTTGATTTTACTAGCCTAAAGTGATAACAGTTTATACACGATTTAAGTTAGCTTACCTAGCCCTATCTTTGCTTATACAAACTGATTTAGTAATCGTGAAAATTTGTTTTGGAACGATAATACCAATCCATGTTTAGAATTGGTATAACACCTTGATACGCTCTTGAAAACCTAAGGATAACTTCTATTAGGACAAAAATTATACATACACACTACTACGCTTAGAACTAAATTGTTCCAAAAGCTTGAACCTCAAAAAACCGACCTCAAGGACATTTTCTAGTCATATGCACGATTACAAAAAGGCATTTTACGAGACCGAACACCTACTGTAAAACTGGTCTATTCTTCATTGCTCTATTTATATTCAAGTTGGGAGAGGTGGTAGCAGTTCAGTTGTATTTGCTTGATGCAATGTTGGAAAGTTGGTTGACTCAGCGAGTACTTAACAATGACCGCAACAATAACACGCCAATGCTACCTATCAGTACAAAATACAATCGCTGCCACCCTTCTGCGACTTGTGGTAAAAAATAAAAGAGTGCAAACAAGAGAAAGCAATATAAAAATTGCCGTATCAAGCTTTGCAGCCCTTGAATGCTATGTTTCACGGCTATCAGTTCGGCTTCTAGTTCGCTTTCTTTAGCGTTTTTTAGGAAAAGTGCGAATTCATTTGGTAGCGAAATAGCGGTCGTGATTTGATTTTTGAAGGTATTGACTAAAAGCGCAGTGAAGCCATTTTCTTCATTCAAAATATGATTTTTAATATAGGGACGCACTACATGCAACAGATTCAGTTCGGGTGCAAGATGGTAAGCATTGCCTACCAGCAATACGATGGTTCGATTGAGCAAAATATGTTCTTTGGGAATTTGAATTTTATTCGATACTTCGCACAGGCTCACCTTTTTCAGCAGACCTGCTATAGATGACAAGCCTGAATTCAATTTTACATTCTGAAAATTTAAGCCGTCGAATTCTACTTCCTCTTGTAGAAACTCCTTGAATTCACCAATCAACTTTTCCACAAACTTGACCGATTCCTTATCCGAACTTAGGAAGCCCATTTTGCGAAGGGCTTGCACAGTAGCTTCTGTATCATTGCGAATGACGGCTTCTATGAGTTCCGCAAAAGCTTTCTTAAAGGCAGGTCGTAAATGAGCAACCGCACCAAAGTCTAGCAAAACTAACTCGCCTGTTTTGCTCAATAAAATATTACCAGGATGTGGATCTGCATGATAGAATCCATCCACGAGCAACATTTTGCAGTAGAGTTCTATGAGGCGTTTGGCAGCGTCTTCTAGGTCAATATTTAGGGCTTTTAGTTCTTGAATATGTCCAATATTTACACCTTCGCAAAAGCTAGAAACAAGGATTTTTTTGGTGCTATATGTACTATGTACCTTCGGAATTTTCACACGCAAATCGGCTTCGCTTTCCAAGTTCTCTGCGATTCGTTGCATAGAGATTGCTTCGCGTTGGTAGTCGAGTTCATCTTCTACCATAAGGCGCACCTGATCGTAGGTGTGTTCCAAGCCACGCATATTCATAAA
>JAHDCQ010000343.1:0-2334 GCA_020629845.1 Saprospiraceae bacterium
CCACCAAACCGTCATTTATACCCAAAAAAGGAGCATTCATGTACCATTCCAAAAAAAAATAAAAAAAAACGCAACAGGCAGGCAGCGTTTGGAGAAGCGTGTTCGTACTAGTCACTAGAAACTTTAACACGTTTGTTCTTTTTGGATTGCCCCCCACTTTACTTTCACTGGTAGTATAAGAGCAGGGGGCAATTTTTATTTCTTTGATGTGTGTTTCTTCCTACACATCATACCTTGTAGAAAATAATCATCCAATCATAGCTCCATAAGCCTCCGCATCCAATAGCCCTTCTAACTCTTCGGGTTTCGTCATTTCTATTTTAATAATCCAGCCATCTCCATACGGGTCGCTATTGGCCAATGTTGGGTCGTCGCCATCATTTTCATCCAATTTAGGATTGAACTCAAGTATCTTAGCGGATACAGGCATAAACAAGTCGGAAGTAGTCTTCACGGCTTCTATCGTGCCAAATACCTCATCTTGTGCTACCTCTTCGCCTACGGTGTCTACTTCTATATAGACCAAATCCCCCAATTCACTCTGCGCGAAATCCGTAATACCTACATAGGCTATATTCCCGTCCTCTACACGCAACCATTCGTGCTCTTTGGTGTATCTTAAATGAGTAGGAAGTTCCATACTTCTATTATTTTAATGTTTGCTCTTTAGCACATTGGTCGTTGTTTTTAGTAAAGACCAATTTGCTAACAAAAAAAATATTCGCGCTAAAAATAGGGCATTTCTCTCAAAAATCAAGAATGCTCTTACCTTTGTGCGGCTATACTATTGATTCATTTAAAATGGATACCATAGTGGTATTCATTGCGCTACATATACTAAGATGAAATTCGGAACAAAAGTAATACATGCAGGTATCCATCCTGACCCATTGACAGGAGCCGTGATGACTCCTATTTATCAGACTTCGACTTATGCACAGGAAGCTCCTGGTGTGCATAAAGGCTACGAATACGCACGTACGCAGAATCCGACCCGTGCAGTATTAGAAGCAAACCTAGCAGCCCTCGAAAATGGGACGCATGGTATTGCTTTAGCTAGTGGATTAGCGGCTATGGATGTCATCTTGAAGCGATTAGAGCCAGGGGATGAAGTCATTTCTACGAATGATTTATATGGTGGCTCGTACCGTTTAATCCGTCGTGTGTATGAAAAATATGGTATCAAATCACGCTTTATTGATTTGATGGATGGCGAGGCTTTTGATGCTGCTTTAAATGAAAACACGAAGCTCATTTGGGTAGAAACGCCTACCAATCCGATGCTGAATGTCGTAGATATTAAATCAGTAGTAGAGCGAGTGAAAGGAAGTAACGCCCTAGTATGTGTGGATAATACTTTTGCTTCCCCTTACTTACAAACGCCCCTCGATTTGGGGGCAGATATAGTGCTGCATTCGGCAACCAAATACATCAATGGGCATTCCGATGTGATTTTAGGTGCAATTGTGGTGAAGGATGAGCGATTAGCAGAAGAATTTCACTTCTTACAGAATGCAGCAGGCGCAGTACCGAGTCCGAATGATTGTTTCTTGACCCTACGTGGTATTAAGACCTTGCATTTGCGCGTAGAGCAATCGTGCAAGAGTGCCGCACAGATTGCGGAAGTATTGCGTCGGCACCCGAAAGTAGCGAATGTGTATTGGCCAGGCTTCCCAAATCATAAAGGACATGATATTGCAAAGGCACAAATGCACCGCTTCGGAGGTATGGTTTCCTTCGATTTGAAGGAGGATACCCTCGAAAATGCAAGTAAAATACTTAGCAATACGAAATTATTTACCTTAGCAGAGTCATTGGGTGGTGTGGAATCGCTCATCGGGCATCCTGCGAGTATGACGCATGGCTCTATCCCGCGTCCTGAACGCCTAGCGGTAGGACTTACGGATTCGCTCATTCGCTTGAGCATTGGCGTAGAAGATACTTCAGACTTGGTGGAAGATATTGCAGTTACACTCAGCAGAGTGTAGTAGAGTGATGAGGTATGAGTGATGAATAATGAATGATGAGTTTTTTTGTCATGTCTCATTAAATCAAAGTTTATGGATAAATTACAGGTATTAGGGCTGGAAAAAGCTGGACCATTACGTAAAAAGACTTTTTTTTTCGCATTGAGGATGGTGAAGTTATATCAATTTTTGACTGCCGAGAAGAAAGAATTTGTGATGAGCAAACAGTTATTGAAAGCTGGTACCAATCCAGGAGCGATGGTAAGAGAAGCGGATAATGTAGAAAGTGCTGCTGATTTTATTCATAAATTGAGTATTGGACAGAAAGAAATAGCAGAAACGCAATATTGGCTAGAACTGCTTTATG
>JAHDCQ010000343.1:2434-5402 GCA_020629845.1 Saprospiraceae bacterium
AGTATTGGACAGAAAGAAATAGCAGAAACGCAATATTGGCTAGAACTGCTTTATGCAAGCAATTTTCTAACTTTAAAAGAATTTGAATCATTGTATTCAGATGCTAATGAAACTAAAAATACTGAGAAATTCCATCTTAACAAAAAAACAAAATATGAAAAAGTAAAATTCATCACTCATAATTCATCACTCATCACCACTATCATTTATAGCTAAAAAGACGTGAAACGAAATCTAATCATAGCGGCGATCTTGCTTTTAGTGCTGGCAGGCATGTATATGTTGTGGCAGCAACAGACCCGCTATGATTGGAAAGAAACGTATGCAGATGACACCCACGATCCTTATGCACTAGCCATTCTGCAAAACTTACTAAAAACTAGTACCGACGCATTTCAAATTATAGATGAAAGCCTAGCCGAGCAACTTCCCGAAGGTACAGGGGCAAATTATGTGTTTGCAGGGGCTGGAATGTATATGGACTCGCTAGATACAGAGACTTTATTGGACTTTGTAGAGCGCGGCAATACGGCTTTTATTAGTAGCAAAGTAGTGCCACACGATTTGATGTTCTATGCCGTTGATTCCTTTTGCAATGAACTTTGGTGGGATGAATACAGCTATATCGGGGCGGATACGATGCTCATGAATTTTAGCCATCCTAATTTAAGGCATTCCGAAGATTTTCAATATACTTATTTGCAACCCAAAAGTAAGATGAAACGATATTATTGGCAATTTTTATCCAATGGCTACTTCTGCGAACAAGAAAATAGCCCTGCGGCTTTGGGCTATATGCAGGATAGTTTAATCAATTTTTTACGCTTCGATTATGGCAATGGGGCGTTTTATCTGCATGCCACGCCATTAGTATTCACCAATATTTTTCTGAAAGAAAAAGAAGGACTCCACTACGCAAATCGCGCCTTTTCGCATCTGTCGGACGGGCCTATTTATTGGGACAAATACAGCCGTGTACCCGAACAAATCGCGCGACGCATGAATAACTCCAGTCCACCACCGAACCGCCAACTTTCAGAGGATAGTCCCTTGCGTTATGTGCTATCGCAGCCACCTTTGGCATGGGCATGGTATTTGACATTAGCATTGGGGCTATTGTATTTAATTTTTCGAGCAAAGCGGCAGCAGCGTGTAATTCCTGTGTTGGAAAAAAACGAAAACACCTCGCTTACTTTCGTGAAGAACATCGGGCGTTTGTACTTTTTGCAGCAGAATCACCGCCAATTAGCTTTACAAAAAATGCGCCTATTTCTAGCCGATGTGCGCGACCGCTACCATCTTAATACATCACAATTGGATGCCGATTTTGTGGAAAAACTACATGCACGCACAGGTGTTGCAACGGCCACTATCGAAAAACTTTTGTTGATGCACCGCAATATTAAGTCCTCTAGTTTTACGTCTGAAAACGTCTTAATAGAGCTGCATCGCTTGATGGAGCAATTTAAGGAAATAGACGATAAGTAATGATGCATGATGCAATGCGATAATATGGGAAATACTGTGTAGCATTATCGCATTGCATTATTACAACATTACATCATTGTCACATAGAGCACTTATAACTCTACTTCTATTCGGATAGTATTATATTGCACCTTGATGTTTGCATCATTATTGCCATTGCAGTTGCCAACGTCGTCGCCGCCTGTATCACCTACGCAGATAAAATTATCTACTAAACCTGAACTACTCAAAATATCAGGCGAATGGTCATCATCTCTATGTGTTCTAGCAGAAGATACCGAAGATAAAATGCGTCGGATTTTATAGTTCGGTGGTGCTGGGTTTTGGCTCGTTGGCCAAATCTTATATGACCATTCTCCTTTTGCTTCTGTCCAATCCGAAACAGTTTCTTTCACATGATAATAAATCTCTGCCCAAATTTCTTTCTCATTCACTATGTAAATTCTTGCCTGTGCAGTCATGTTCGGACCATGTCCATCAAATTCTCTATCGCCTCCGATGTGTGTGGGACATTCTGGTCCAAAATCGCGCGGACGAAACTCTACTGTCTCAATAAGAGGTTCTTCCTTGTGAATAATACCAAACTGTGAAATATCTTCGCTTCCAAATACAATCACCATTTGGTTATACGCGCCTAACACATCATCCATATTGGCAATATCAATGGTGTACTGATAGTTTGATTGCTTATTGATGCGATTGTTGAGCGTGATACTTTGCCCTGAATTTTTACGCAATTCTACTTTTAGCAAATCTGCATTATCAAAATCATAGCCATTTACTACTATCGTACGTCGCGTCACTTCATTCGTATTTAGATCAATAGTTGGTAAACTTACTTGGCAAACCGTAGGCGAAAGTGCAGGAATCACACCACCTGTAGTGAGTTTTGCTTTGAATTCGTTGAGTTTTCTTAAAATACGTGTAGGAATAGCATCTATCACACAAATGATATTGCTACTAGTTGCACCAATAGACTCGTTGATTAATTGCGAAACTTCGCTTTTAATATCATGCGTCGTTTCAGGCAAGTCTTCCACTACGCCCTCCAATATCCCTCTCCAACTTGCACTTTCAGCCGTGATGTCCGCAATGGCATCATCGAGCACCGCCACTGCTTCATCAATACTAGAGGTCAATCCATCTATACGTTTACAGCCATAATTACTTGTGAGTAAAAGCAACATAAGACTAAACAAAAATTTCGTTTTCATAATTTTAAGTTAGGTAACGGTGAAAGAATAAGTCCAAATCGGGAAATTATTTTTTACTGTTACGTAAGTGTGCATAAAGATTAAATGGGGCATTCAGATAAGAGTGTTTGAATGCAAAAAAATGTCCTGCTGAATAGAGGAAAAAAATACAGCGTATTACGAGAATGTCGGATAGAAAGGGAAAACATGTCATCCTTCGTACAACTGCTTACAATTTTTTTCTATTGTTGGTGTGTTGAGTGGAATCCTCTATATTTGTGCCGCTA
>JAHDCQ010000344.1 GCA_020629845.1 Saprospiraceae bacterium
CCGCCTACTTTGTGGAGGTCTTCCATTACATATTTACCGCTTGGCTTCAAATCTGCTAAGAAAGGCGTTTTATCGCTGATGCGTTGGAAATCATCTAAGCTAAAATCCACATTTGCCGCGTCTGCAATGGCTAGGAAGTGCAGCACCGCATTCGTAGAACCACCAAGTACGGTAATGAGCGTAATCGCATTTTCTAGCGACTTTTTTGTGATAATATCCGAGGGTTTTAAGTCTGTTTTCAGCAGTCGAGCTACGGCTTGTCCTGCGGCTTTAGATTCTGCTATTTTATTTTCGCCCAAAGCTGGATTAGATGAATTGTAAGGCAAAGCCATTCCCAATGCTTCTATCGCAGAAGCCATCGTGTTTGCGGTGTACATACCACCACACGCGCCTGCGCCAGGGCAAGCATTTTCTACTACCGCTTGAAATTCGTCTTCGCCTATTTTGCCTTGTAATTTTTCGCCCCAAGCCTCAAAAGCAGAAACAATATCTAGCTTTTTGCCACCATGATGCCCTGCTGCAATCGTACCGCCATATACCAATACCGAAGGACGGTCGAGGCGAATCATTGCCATGAGTGCGCCAGGCATATTTTTGTCACAACCAACTACGGTCACTAAGCCATCGTAGCTCATACCGCCCACTACGGTTTCCATCGAATCGGCAATCAAATCGCGCGAGGGTAGCGAGAAGCGCATTCCAGGCGTTCCCATGCTTATGCCATCGCTCACGCCTATTGTGTTGAATATCAAACCGACGGCATTCGTTGCATTTACACCTGCTTTTACATGCTTCGCCAAGTCGTTGAGGTGCATATTACATGGATTGCCCTCATAGCCTGTGCTGCCGATGCCAATAAGTGGTTTTTGTAAGTCTTCGCGCGTCAATCCGATAGCATGCAACATGGCTTGTGCTGCGGGCTGCGAAGGGTCTTGTGTGACGCGTTTGCTGTATTTATTTAGTTCCATGATTTTTTTTGGTATCAAGTATTAGGTATTAAGTATTAGGTAAAATACTACGAGTAAAATACCTTGTACTTAATACTTAATACCTAATACGAACTATATTTTTCCATACTAAAAAGCCCTGCTCATGTTGGTGAGCAGGGCTTTTCGATATTTTTTATATATCAAATAGCGCAATAGGCTCACCTTCCATCAGATGATAATGACCACGACAGTGACGATAATAATGACTGGAATAATGTGAACTACGCTTCTAAGCATTTTAATTTCTTTATGATTCGTACTTAAACGAATAATTTTCCTTTCAAGCACAAGATGAAAGGAAATATTGAATTGCCCAAATTTTACGATTTTTTAATTGGCAAGGTTTGCATTTTTCTAAACTTCTTTTTTGGAGAATTATTCCTTTTTAATTATTTGACAATCAATATTTTAAAGGAGTGTGTTTTTATAAAAGCTAAAGCTGTTTTGGGTATCAGAAATGCAGTTTCGTCAGAATTTAAGATTGGCATTTTTTACCCTTAATGGAATTACATCTTAAACCACCTTCGCCCGCACCTTTCTTTTCTTCAAACGCGCATTATCTATTTTTGCAATAAGTGTTTTCGTTACTGCTGCTTTCACTGCTATGAAGGCGCAATCTTGTTTTAGTTCTATAATACCAAAATCGTCTTTGCCTAATTCGCCTTTTTTAAAGAAAAAGCCAGCTATATCGCCTTTCGATATTTTGTCGCGCCGCCCACCTGAAAGATAGACGGTTTTCCAAACAGAGGCTTCTGGAATAGGTGCGTCAAGGATTTCTTCAATCGGTGTGCTTGCTGGAATAAAGTCGGAGAGTTGTTCTTTTGCCCATTGTAAAACATAAGCTGTTCCGTTGCTATTCATACGTGCTGTTCGTCCATTGCGGTGCGTGAACTCTTGCGCTCGCAGAGGCAAATGATAATGCAGAATAAATTTGATTTCTGGTACATCCAAGCCACGCGCTGCCAAGTCTGTTGCGATGATAAGTTGGTGCGTACCATTGCGAAATTTGATAAGACTTCGCTCGCGTTCTTGCTGTTCCATACCACCATAAAAACAGCCATGTTCAATACGATTTGCATACAAAAAATCGCTGACGCGCTGTATCGAACTTTTGAAATTACAAAAAATAATGCCTGGCTGATTCCCAATATGACAAAGGGCTTTCAGCAAGGTTTCCAATTTATCTTTTTCAGGAGAAATAATGCGTTTTAGTGCTAATTTTGAGATGCCTTCACTAAGGTAGTTGATGGTAACGGGCTTGTGCAATTCTACAAAAGCAGGAATTGCGATTTCTTGTGTAGCAGAGGTCAAAATTTTCTTTTCGGGCTGCAAGACTTCCAATATTTCTTGCATTTCTTGCTCGAACCCCACTTCTAGGGCTTTATCGAATTCATCTAGCACGAGCGTCTTAATGGTAGCAGTTTCAAAAGTGCCACGCCGAAAATGATCCGCCACGCGCCCTGGTGTACCAATGAGTATCGCAGGACGATGTTTGAGATTGACTTTGTCTTTAGAAAAAGATTGCCCACCATATACGGCATTGCCTTTTAGTCCTGTTCCCATATCGCGCAGCACTTGCTCTATCTGTATCGCTAACTCCCTAGATGGTACCAGAATCAGGCATTGGACTTCCTGTAAGTTACGGTCGAGGCTTTGCACAATTGGTAATAGAAAGGCAAGGGTTTTACCCGTTCCCGTAGGAGAAAGTAGAACAACTTCCGAGGTAGCATGTATAGCGAGTTGTGCTTCTTCTTGCATCGGATTGAGCGCGGCAATACCTAGCTTTTGTAATATGGCTTGCTGATTCTTCATGGGGCAAAGGTAGGGCTAAGTCGGCTTGTTTAGTAACAAGTGCTAATCATATCTGTAATATTTCGTTCTTTTGTAGGAAAATAAGTAAGTACCCAATGAGTGAATGAAAGAATATTGAATGAGTGAATAATTATAGATTCTATCCGCTCATTCAGTCATTAAGTACTTGGACATAAGTAATCTAACAATGAGACCGAGGCTATTTTGATTCGATGTAAGGCGAAAAACACAGACATAACTAGTTATGGCGCGTATTTTCAACGCAGCATCGGATTAAAAGAGACCGTCTCATTGTTAGAGTATTTGTGTTCAAGTACTTAAATATTCACTCTTTGAGCATTTACAGAAAATAACACAAAACGATGGATTTCACACAGATAAAATACGACCGTCAAGAGGCCATTGCTTGGATAACGCTTTATCGCCCTGATAAGCTCAACGCGCTTACAGAAGTCATGGTGCGCGAGTGGAAGGATTTACTTTTGGAATTAGAGCAAGACGAAACTTGTCGTGTAGTGATAGTGAAAGGCGAAGGCAGAGCATGGTCGGCAGGTGTGGATTTGTCCGTTTTTCAGCGCATAAAAGTAGAGCCTGGCTATGGCATGTGGCAAGATGGCTTCGACCTCATCAATACTCTAGAGCGGATGCCACAAGTGACGATAGCGATGCTCAATGGCTACTGCTTCACGGGAGCAATGGAAATTATGCTGGCTTTTGACCTTATTGTAGCTGCCAATGAAGCAAAAATCGGCGACACGCACACCAAATGGGGTATTCCACCGAAATGGGGCATGACCCAACGCCTGATGCAGCAAGTCGGTAAGCGCAAAGCGATGGAACTTTCCTTTACCGCAGCAGCAATTTCGGGTACGGAAGCCGAGCGTATTGGCTTGGTGAATAAGTCCGTTCCGCTAGAAGATTTACAGGCAAGCGTGGAGGCATTAGCTGCAAAAATCATTAACAATAGCACACAAACCATAGCGGCAGTAAAGCATCTCTATCAATACGGCAGCACCCACAGCTTGATAGAAGGCTTGACGTATGAGCGCGACTATAAATTTGTGAGTACCGATAAGGCAGAGAACTTGAAGAATTTTAAGAAGGAGATTTAACTAGGATGCTATCTTCCATTTGGTAGGTAGCCCCTTCTTTATTTCGCACTTCTACGCGTACGCTTTTTTGCTGCTGCTCTGTGCTATTTTCCAGCACCCAATTGGTACGCTGCTTGAAGGGCATCCATTCTGTCCACTTATAGCCGCCATTGCTAATACGCATTTGCTGCCAATCGCCTTGTATATAGAGGTTTACCTTGTGTGTAGCCGTGCTTGGGGCATCCAAGTTAATCAGCAAATGATAAACATTATGCCGTGCTCCAAAGCTTTGCGCCCAATAGGGTAAGCTCCGCGCTGTCGCTGTCTTCGCATAGCCCACGCCTAAAGCGCGATAATTGGGGTTCAAAATATTTTTGCGATGCCCTTTGCTATTCATCCAAGCGTCCACTACCATTTTGGGTGTAGGATAGCCTTCTGCCACGTTTTCTGCTGCAAAATTATGTGTATAGAAACCTTCCATACGACTCCAAATATCACATACCCGCACCAATTTTCCTCTGGTATTGCGGTCGTGTGTATCGTGGCTCATGTATCTATCTTGGCTCATATCGGTGGCGTGGTAGCGGGCGGCACGCCTTAAATCGTTTTGCATTTTTAGAGGGCGCAAGTTGCGTTTCATTCGAATCTCATTGGTGAGACCTAAGATTTCCCATTCATAGGCTTCCTGGCTAGAAGGAAAGTCTTCCGTGCCAGTAGCGCAACCTTTCAAAGTGATTTGATTGGGTATGAATGCTGCCGTACTAAAAAGTACACATAAAAAGAGGAATATGAATCTAAAATATTGGAACATGATTTTTTTCTTTTAAAGAAAACACAAAAATTCTACAACTTATTATTGATTCAAAACCAAAAATATTGTTTTGTTGTTACATATCTTTGTGGAGAAAATCACTCAATAAAATTCGTACTTTTTATGACAATTAAAGATACAGTTCAACGCCTCAAAGATGGAAATGCGCGTTTTGTAGCTGACAAACTAGATGGAAAATTACAGGATAGCTCTCGCCGTTCTTCTCTTACGGGCGGACAACAACCTTATGCTATCATTTTAAGCTGTGCGGATAGCCGCGTAGTGCCAGAATTGGCATTTGATACAGGCTTAGGTGAATTATTCGTGTTGCGCGTGGCAGGTAATGTAGCGAATAGCTCTACCATTGCCAGTATCGAGTATGCGGTAGCGCATTGTGGCTCGAAGGTAATTGTAGTGATGGGACACCAAAGCTGTGGTGCAGTAACAGCAGCCGTAGCAGGTGGCGACAATGGCTACAACCTCAATCATTTACTATCACACATCACGCCAGCTTTGGCTAAGGCAGAAGATGGGGCAAGCGTAAATGATATTGTAAAAGTCAATGCACAACTGACAGCAGATGAGTTAAAATCACGCTCTGATATCATTGGCAAAGCAGTAGCCGCAGGTGATGTAAAGATTGTGTCGGCTTATTACAACTTGGATTCAGGAAAGGTAGATTTCTTG
>JAHDCQ010000345.1 GCA_020629845.1 Saprospiraceae bacterium
ATTTTTAGCTTTGGAAGAGTGCTTCCTTCAAGAAACGCTTTTGTCCAAAGTCTAGGGTAGTTAGCGACAACTTTAAGAAAACCTGGGATGCGCCTATGATGGATAGTTTACCTGTAAGAGATAGCGATATTCGTCTTGAGATCACGTTTCGTCGGCCGCGATTAAACCCTGGCAGCCTCTTTATCGGGTATTTTCGTGTTTCGAGTTTAGAAGAACAAATTTATGGCTTTGCCTTTGAGTTTGAGTTGGAATATCAAATTTTTGATACAGAAAAAGCGCATTTATTTACTGGGATAAATAATAATTGTTGGGATGGTTTATGCCATACTGATCTGGATTATGAACGTGTTTGTATGAGTCTTTCCTCATGCCAAACGAATGGAAAAAATGTGTCTTATAGTAATCGTAGCATAATAGGTTATTTGAAAGATACTCAAGAATTGACAACCAATCGCCCCGATAGCATTCTAGAAGTAGACATTATACCGAAAAATCTAATCGCCATAAATGCAGCAGGAAAACTCCTGAAAGTGCATGGAGAAAAAGCAACGATTATAATAGAGAACGTACCCTATGTGCCAGATACGCTAACTTCCGTTGCGAACGTAGAAGCAGCCCCGCTTTTTGAAGCACAACTCTTCCCAAATCCTAGCGATGGTAAGCTTTGGCTACAAAGCAATCAGCCCATCCAAGGACTCGAAATTTTTGATACCAAAGGGCAACTACAAGTACAACTGACTTCGCTGACTACTCACTTAGATATATCGAATCAGCTTGATGCAGGGCTTTATTTTGTACGCTTTACGGATAAACAAGGTAGGCAAAAAATGCAATCCTTGCTTATACAACCATAGAAAACGCATTTCAGGACTAAAAACTAGACTGAAATGCTATAACTTTATCCTTTTGGGATTGATTTGTCATTTGTGTGCATGCGGTATACTTTAGATATTCACTCATTGAGTACTTACAATAAAAGCTCGTAATGCCATCCATATATACGAGATTGTTACACACAAGCTGAGAAAAACGAAAGACATCACCGAGATTAATCGTAAATTTGTGAAAAGCTAAAAAATGAAGAAACATGTTAGATTTGACTGGGCAATAAAACGACTGATAAGGGATAAAGCCAATTTTGGAATCCTTGAGGGATTTCTCACCGAATTAATTGGAGAAGACATTAGAATTGAGGCAGTTTTAGAGAGTGAAGCGAATCAAAATATAGAAGGAGAAAAGTTCAATCGAGTAGATTTATTGGTCGAAAACTCGAAAAAAGAGCTGATAATCATCGAAATCCAAAATTCGCATGAATTGGATTACTTTCTTAGAA
The DNA here is from genome assembly GCA_020629845.1 of Saprospiraceae bacterium. Taxonomy (GTDB): domain Bacteria; phylum Bacteroidota; class Bacteroidia; order Chitinophagales; family Saprospiraceae; genus JAAUTG01. The sequence goes on from JAHDCQ010000345.1 coordinate 1,334, forward strand.
TACTTTTTGGAATTTCAAAAGTAATAACGGAACACATCAGAGAAGGTGAACCCTATTCAAGAATCAAAAAGGTTATTTCTGTCAATATCATTTATTTTAATCTTGGGCAAGGGGATGATTATGTATATCGTGGAACAACTAATTTCAGAGGAATTCACAAAGATGATGAATTGCAGTTAAGCCCAAGTCAAAAGAAATTATTTGGAAAAGAAACGATTGCAGAACTGTACCCAGAAATCTATCTAATAAAGGTGAATCAGTTTGATGATTTGGCGAAAAACACCTTGGACGAATGGATTTATTTCTTCAAAAATAGCGAAATAAAAGATTCATTCAGAGCAAGAGGATTGAAAGAAGCGAATGAAAAATTGAAGGTTGCCAACTTGCCTGATGACGAGAGAAAATCTTATGAGAGGTATTTGGATAATTTAAGATACCAAGCAAGTATTGCAGAAACGCTAAAATTTGAAGCTGAAGAAAAGATTAGAGATAATCGAAGTTTAGAAATAGCTAAAGAATTAAAAAAGAATAATGTCCCGATTGGTGTGATAATAAAATCAACTGGCTTATCTAAAGAAGAAATCGAGAAATTATAAAAGAAGCAATGTAATACAAAGACACCCTCTAAAAATGGCTAGAGGACTATACCAAAATAGACGCTGAAAAACGCTATGTCTATCACATTGTATTTCATCTACAAACTACGGCGGAAAATATTCCAAACATGCTCTTAGAAAAAGCAGGGAGCTTATCGGAAACGTTGCTTGCGGCTTGATGATTCAATACAAAATCCCTAATTTTATCAAAAAATTAAACTACATGACAATACAAAGCACAGCCAGCAATTTAGTCATTACGCTTCCAAAAGGCGTAATTAGCTTAAAAGAAGTCCAAGAAATTTTGGACTATTTCCGCTATAGAGAGTTGTTAGCAAAAAGTAAAGCAACCGCAACGGAAATTGAGGGCTTAAGCGAAGAAATCAATGATGGCATCGCAGCGCGTCGTGCTGAGTTTAGCCCATTCAAACTTTAGCCCATACCACATTGTTGGAACATAAAAATACAAAGATGACAATCGAAATGCGGAAATACCACTTAGTGGAAAACATCATAAAGCTATCGGATGAACGCTTATTGAGTCAGTTAGAGGAAATGCTGCATGCCTACCAGACGGCGCGACAGTCTATCCGCTATTTGGCAAAGCCCATGCGAACGACCTTAGATATAGACCAGTTGGTAAAAGAACAAAACTTCAAAGGTGTGGATAAATCTAAAGTGGATAATCTCATTGAGGATATGGCAATTGAAACACCTATTGAAGATTTATTGAAAATGTTATGAAATACGTACTCGACACCAATATCATCATTCTCTACATCCGAGATGCCTTGACGAAGCAATACATTGAGACAACCTATCAGCCTTTCAGTTTGCCCAATATTCCCATTATTTCGGTGGTGACACTTGGAGAAATCGAATCCTTCGCAAGGCAAAATAATTGGGGGCAACGAAAGTTGAGCAAACTCAATGATTTCTTGAATGAATTGATTGTTACGGACATCAATTCAAAGGATGTTATTCAAAGATACGCAGAAATAGACACCTTTAGTCAAGGAAGAATGTCCACAAAACCATTAGGCATGAGTGCTAGAAATATGGGTAAAAATGACCTCTGGATTGCTGCAACTGCTTCCGTCACAGGTGCAACACTACTCACTACCGACGCTGATTTTAGCCACTTAGACGCGCATTTTTTGGAATTAGCGAAGATTGATTTAGTGAAGTAAGTATACTTGACTAGCTCTCTAAAACCCTATGTACATCCAGGTAAGAACCGCAACAAAAAACACAATCTTTACTCATACAACCATAACGCATATTCCCCAATAAACAAAGCCCTCAAAACCCCACTCACAAAATAATAAGTGGCGAAATACGTGGTTTTAGCCCAAATTCTTCTATTTTTAGCCATCTTTGAAGCAAACCCAGTTCAGCTTCTCTCAATTCCCTCGCCCGTTCTGTTTTTAGGACAAAAGCTGTGAAATATAGAACAGAAGATTTAAAATTTAATTTTTCGATTTAATTTGTCAATTAGATAGGAGATTTCTAGGTAGTAGATGAGAGATAAAAGTCTCAAATCTCACATCTTTAAATCTTATATCTAAAAAAAGAAATAAACAGAAAACACTCATAAATTATGGCAGCAGGTGATAAAATCACGGGCTATTCTGGCCCACCACAACCCGAACTTTGGGGACATCCCATTGGCTTATATGTATTGTTTTTCACGGAGCTTTGGGAGCGTTTTTCCTACTACGGTATGCGCGCGATTTTGGTACTCTTCTTAGTATCGAAAGTAGATGAGGCAAACCCTGGTTATGGTTGGTCGGATGCAGAGGCATTAAGTCTTTATGGAACTTACACGATGTTGGTCTATTTGGCATCTATTCCCGGCGGTTTGCTTGCTGACCGTATGCTTGGGCAGAAGAAAACGGTACTGCTCGGCGGGCTTTTACTGGTAGCAGGGCATAGCGTACTTGCAGTAGAAGCACTTTGGGCATTTTATACAGGTCTAGGGCTTATCATACTTGGCGTAGGCTGCCTAAAGCCAAATATCTCCACGATGGTAGGCGGGCTGTATCGTGCAGGCGACGAACGCCGCGATAAAGGCTTCATTATTTTTTATATTGGTATCAATATTGGGGCATTCCTTTCGGCTTTGATAGTAGGCTATGTAGGTGAAGTACATGGCTGGCACTATGGCTTTGGTTTGGCTGGTATCGGGATGTTAATAGGGCTGCTCGTTTATCTTTGGGGGCAAAAATACCTGAAAGGCGTAGGTGATTTCATCGGTACAGGCGATAATCCTGACAATGCAGCCTACAATCGCCCATTAAACAAAATAGAAAAAGACCGCATGTTGGTCATGTTCTTGTCGTTCTTGCTGATTATTGTCTTCTGGGGCGCGTTTGAGCAAGCAGGTGGTCTGATGAACCTCTATGCCGACCAAAAAACGAACCGTATGCTTGGCGGCTTTGAAGTCCCTGCTTCTTGGTTCCAATCGGTCAATGCCTTCTTTATCATCACGCTAGGAACGGCAGTAGCGGGCTTCTGGTATCGCTGGAAAATGAAAGGGCGCGAAGCTTCTTCGCTTTTCAAGATGGCGATTGGTATCATCATCATGGGCTGGGGTTTCTTATTTATGACCAAAGCCAGCACGGAGGTAGTAGAGCAAGGCGGCCAAATCGTAGAAAAATCAGCGATGATGTGGTTAGTATTAGCCTATCTCTTCCACACTATTGGCGAACTTTGTGCATCGCCTGTGGCACTTTCCTTTATTACTAAATTAGCTCCTGTAAAATATGCTTCCTTTATGATGGGCGCGTATTTTGCAGCTACAGGCTTAGGAAATAAAGTAGCGGGCTTAGTCGGGCAATGGTCAGAATCCGCAGGGGAATTCCAGATATTTACAGGCATTGCCGTCTTTTGTACGATTGTCGGTTTGATCGTAATCGCCTTACTGAAACCACTCAAACGCCTCACGCACGGCGCGGAAGATTTGAAATTAGAAGAAGCATAAAATTTGGTATTACGTATCAGGTACAAGGTATTAGGTATGCCATATGTACTTAATACCTGATACCTTGTACCTAATACATCAAAAATAAACACTATGTCAGACAAAACATTATATCAACATGGGAAAGTACTTGGGCATCCTTCGGGGCTATTTGTACTTTTCTTTACAGAGATGTGGGAACGCTTTTCGTACTACGGAATGCGCGCCCTATTGGTTATCTTTTTAGTGGGCGAATTGACGGGCGACAACCCTGGTTGGGGCTGGGAACGCTCGGCAGCACTTTCGCTTTTAGGTACGTATGCCTTGTGTGTATACCTCACGCCTATCGTGGGTGGCTATATTGCCGATAGAATCATTGGCTATCGAGCCGCCGTCGTGATTGGGGCATTGCTGATGACCCTCGGACACGCCTCGATGGCCATCGAAACCCCGCTTTTCCTCTATATCGGTAT
>JAHDCQ010000028.1:0-21676 GCA_020629845.1 Saprospiraceae bacterium
GGCGTAGAATCGAAATCGGTTTGGTCGGCTTCAAGCACTTGTGCGTAAAGTTGCAATTGCGGTACTTTGCTAAAAACCTCCACCTCCACAGTAGCTGTACCGCCTGCAGGAACAACTACTTCTCGCCAAGTTCCTGTAGAAACAAAGCCCGAAGACGTGATAGAACTTGTGCCACCTACTTCTACTGCATACCCTCTTCTAAAGCGTATATCCACTTTTACGCCTGTGGCATCTTCTGGGCCTTTGTTTTCAAGCATATAAGTGAATGTACCACGCTGCCATTGCCTGATATTTGGATTATCAGTGCTGATGCTGAGTTCTAGGTCTATACCTAACTGTCCGCTATTATCAAATTGACAGGTATTGACATCGGCAATTTCAGCAGGGGTAGGATTGTATAGATTTCTTTCGATATTGAGTGTACCTACATCGCTGTCATTTTGGAATAGGTTGCTCAATCCGCAGTAGTTGTTAAGGGCGGCATTATTTAGAATGGTGAAGCTTGCTCCGTCTACTTGTTCTAAGTTGCTTAGACCGTCTAGATTCCTCAGTAGTGGATTATTTACAATCTCAAAGTCTCCATCTACTTGTTTCAACCCCCTAAATCCATCTAAAGTGGTAATGCCATTAGAATTATTTACGGAGAATGTCCCATATACTCGCTCTAAATTTTCAAAGCCTTCAAAATTAAAATCATTCTGAACGACTGTAAAGCCCAAGCTTCCAACTTCCGTAAGTTTACGGAAACCAATAGCGGATGATAAGTTTGCCCCACCACTAATTGAGAAATCGCCAACTACCTGCTCTAGATTTTGAAAGCCTGAAATCTCTTCTACTGCTGAAGGGTAAATTGTTAATCTATTCGCCGTTTCAAGTGCATTAAAGCCACTAATTGTATTCATAATCTGATTTCCTGAAACTCGTATTTGTCCTCCTACAGTATGTAAATTATTAAAACCATCAATGGTAGTAAGCCGTGTCCGATATTCTAGTCTAAAATCGCCGTCTATTACTTCCAAGTGGTTGAGCGCATCTAAATTTACAATATCAGTTCCTTGAATCATAAGATTCCCCTCAATGTGCGTACATGTAGCTGGAAAAATATCTACTTCGATTTGGGAATCAAGCACTACATCACCAAAGGGGCAACCATTTTCATCGCTATTTGACGGATCGCATTGAATATTGCTTAATATTTGTGCGACGGTTGGGTTATAAGCATTGCCTGTAATATTGACATTTGTAGGCACATTGCGTCGAAATACAGGGGTTAAGTCACAAAAATCAGTAAGAACAGCATTATTTTGAATGCTTAAGCGAACTGATGTGTCAAGTCTCGAATTTATTAATGACTGTAAACTTATAAGCTTAGGGTTAGAGAAAATACTTATACTACTACCTATTGAGAATAAACGCTGCGAACCTGCTATGGTAACTAAATTTGGATTAGAGGAAATTGTTAAATCAAATTTAATTTCCCCCAAATATCTCAAGCCTTCAAGTGTCGCTAGTGCTGTATTCTGAATTCTCAAACTACCAACACTAGTCATAATTGATAAGACTCTCAAATTCTTAAGAGAGCTTAAGTTAAGCATTTCAAATCGTCCATCGACACGCCCTAAGCGTTCAAAACCGCTGAGGTCTTCAAGATTAGGCATATCGAATAAGAATAGATTACCTGTTACGATTACTAGTCTTCTGAAACTTTCAAGATTTGTGAGGGAGGACAGTCTTTGTAAAGTAAGATGCTCTAACTGTTGAATCCTAGAGAAATCAGGTAAGCTTACGAGCATAGCACAATCATTGAAAAAGATTTCTTTTATTTCTTCAATATTACTCAAAGCACTCATATCCCTCAGTACTCCATTATTAAATACAGCTAATTGCCCTACTTTCTTCAAATTCGTCAAGCCACTCACGCTTGTTAGGCTGTTATTATTATTGATTTTTATATTAAAGCCGACTTCTTCCAATGCCGTCAGTCCATTCAAATCCGTCAAGCTACCATTGTTGAAAATTTCTAAATTGCCGCTAATACTTTGTATCTCATTCAGTGGACTCAAATCCGTAATATCATTACCGTTAATGTGTAGATTGCCTTCTATATTCACACATCCTATAGGGAAGGCATCTACTTCGGCTTGGGTAGTAAGTGAGACATCTCCTACTGGACAGTCGTCGCCGTCGCCTGATTGACGACATTGACTATCGCTTAATATTTGCGCTTCCGTTGGATTGTAGGCATTATTTTGAATAAATAGAAAACCGATTGCGTCTCTTTGTAGCACGGGCTTTAAGGCACAAAAATCCGTCAGGATGATATTATTTTCAACAGCTATTCGCCCAATTACATATTCTATATTCTGAATTCCGTTAAGTGTCGTTAAACTTGCATTATTACGAATAAAAATACCTGTACTATTTACAAGTTTTAGGGCTTCTAAACCTTCGAGTGATTCTAAGTTGGGGTTGTCGCTAAGAGTGAAAACAGAACCAATTGTATGTAAACTATTAAGTTCTAGGTGACTTATCCCTGTATTGCGAATAGTTAAACTTGCACCGATGTATTCCACATTCGACAAGCCTGTTAAATTGTCTAATTGTTCATTCTCTTGTATGTCTACAATACTTGTGATGTGTTTTAAATTAGACAAACCATCAATATGCCGCAATTGACTATTACCAATCAGGGCTAGAGAGGATAAAGTATCGAGATTTGGAAAAGATGTTAGTGCTTGTAGTTGTTCGGTTTCAGTTATGGTTATTCTAGCTAAGTTGTTGATTTTATCAAAAACAGGGAGGCTTAATAAAGACTGACCGCCAAAGCGTACCCCATTAAGATTTGTCAAATTATCAAACCCATTTATATGTTCAAGGGCATTATTATTTGCAATGACAATGCCACTAACATCCAATAGGTTTTGAAAACTATTTACTGTTTCTAATCTATCATTAAACTGAATACCGATACCGCTATTTACACGCTTCAAATTATCAAAAGTATTGATATTTCGTAGATTTGGATTTCGCTCAATTGCTAAACCTCCCTCAATATGAACAAGCATATTCAACGGACTCAAATCGGTAATATCTGCCCCCGAAATGATTAAGTCCCCAAAAATGGTATCACAAGTTGACAGAAAACCATTCACTTCTGCTTGACTGTTTAATTCAACATCGCCAATTGGACAATCAGGCCCACCACCTTGACGGTCGCCGTCACAATCACTGATACTCCGAATCTGCTCTAGGCTTGGGTTGTAAGCATTATTCCTAACTATAACCCATCCAGGTAAAGCTCGATTAAAAACGGGTATTAACGCACAATAATTCACAAGACTAGGGTTACTAATAATGCTAAGCGATGAAATATCAAGTTCTAAATTTTGAAGCCCATCTAAAGAGACGAGAGCAGGATTAGAAGAAATTGTAAAATCTCGTTCTACAGAGCGCAGATTTTCTAAGCCTGAAAAATCGCGCAGTGCGGTGGCTTGAATTCTAAAACTCCCTTCAATAGTAGTTAAATTAGATAAAGCAGTTATATCACTAAGCATAGTAGGGGTTTGGCTATTAAAGGCGAAATTACCGCCAATACGCTGCAAACTTTCTAAACCAGCGAAACTTGAAAGATTTGTCACATCCAAAAAGGTGACATTCTCGGTGATTTCTTCTACGTTTTTCAAGCCTTCTATGCTTGTGAGCACTGGCAGGTATTGTAATGTAAGTTGCTCCAATTGACGAATCTTGCAGAAATTAGGTAAGTTAGTAAGGGCGCGACAATCACTAAAGAAAAGCTCTTCCAGTTCTTCTAAATTGTTAAGTCCGCTTATCTCCTCTAGTAGGAGATGATTGAAAATGCTAAGCTGACTGCCTACTTGCTTGAGATTTCCTAAGCCACTAATGCTTGTTAAGTTCGTGTTATCATAAATTCTGACATTATATCGAATGCTTTCTAAGGCATTTAATCCATTCAAATCCGTCAAACTTTCATTGCTGAAGATGTCTAAATTGCCACCAATCGTTCGAATATGATTGAGCGGACTTAAATCCGTAATATCATCTCCATGTATGACTAAATCCCCTTCTATATCAGTGCATTGTTGTGAGAAAGTATCTATCTGGGCTTGGTTTTGTAGGAAAACATCTCCCATACAAATATTTGCACCATCCAATAAGCGACATTCACCAGTATTCGCTATTTGTTCGACCGTTGGATTGTAAGCATTACCAGCCACAAGTACGTCCCGAGCCTCCAAGTTTGCGGCAGCAGTTCTTAAAGCACAAAAATTGGTGAGTTGTACATTATCTCGAATAATAAATTGCTCAGGTCTTGTATTTTGTAAGCCATCCAAAGTAACAAGATTTGGGTTAGATATTGCCGTAAAACGATAGCGGATATAATTAAGGCTTTCTAGGCCCGACAAATCACGCAAAAGCGTATGTTGAATTATAAAATTCCATCCAATTCTAGTCAGATTAGCTAAAGCGCTCAAATCGTCAATGTTACTAGGACTATCTCCACCGATGTAGAGGGAGCCATTGACGGTGTTTAATTTTTCTAAGCCTCTTACATTCGCAAGTCCATTCATATCCCAAATAGTAAAATCATTTGTGACAACCTCTATGTTTTTTAGCATTTCTAGGTTTGTTATGTTGGGCAAGCGGCGCAAAACTATCTGACCAATTCGTTCGAACTCACAAAAGTTGGGAAGGTTTTGAAGAAGGTGACAATCACTCAAGAAAATTTCCCAGAGATATTCCAAACTTTGTAGTCCGCTTAAATCACGGAGTACTCGGTTGCTAAATATCCCAAGCTGATTCCCCATCCTTCTCAAGCTTCTTAGTCCACTGATAGTTGTCAGACTTGTATTGTCATGAACTTTTACATTATATCCTACTTCTTCTAAGGCATTCAATCCATTCAAATCCGTCAAATTACTATTGTGAAAAATCAGTAAACTACCACTAATCGTTCGAATATGATTGAGCGGACTTAAATCGGTAATATCACCGCCATTGATATGTAAAGTGCCTTCTATATCCACACATCCTCTAGGGAAGCTATTTACCTGTGCTTGACTAGTTAATACAATCGTACCACCACTCAACGGACAATCGCCAATGCCTTCCGCACAAGTCACCGAGTTGCGAATTTGATTAATCGTCGGATTGTAGGCATTGTCTTGGATATTGACGGTATTCGGCCCTAAATTATTCGTCAAAAGGGGGCGCAAGGCGCAATAATCGCTAAGTTCAGGATTTTCTGTAATTCTAATTTCAAATAGATAAGATTCCACGTTTTCAAGTCCGTTGAGGGACATCAGGTTTTCATTTCTTTGTAGGTATAGGCGATTGCCTTCAAGGAATTGTAAGTTATTCAAGCCTTCTAAATTGCGTAAAACGGTATTATTATAAAGCCCAAATCTACCACCTATACGTTGCAAATTATCCAATCCAGAGAAGTTGGCTAGACTTGTGAAATTAGCCGAAAAGTTACCGCCAATAGAAGTCAAATTACTAAGGGCGGATATATCTGCCAAGCCATCTCCTATTACGAAATCACCACCCACTGAATTTAAGTTTTCTAGTCCATCGAAAGTCGTCAGATTCGGACAGCTTTCTATCTTAAATTCATTACTTACGGTCTCCAAGTTTTTCAAGCCTTCTATACTTATTAAACCCTCTACATCATTAATATCAAGATTTTCTAGCGTGCGAAGCTTACAGAAATCCGCCAATCGGGGCAAAGATAAGGAGGCATTGACGGCAAAGGTTTTCACACTTTCTAAATTACTCAAGCCATCAATATTTATCAAAGCAGTACTACAGCTTATCATCAATTGCTCGCCTACGGTAGTGAGCTTAGATAAACCACTAACAGTTGTAAGTTCTTGATTGTCTATTATGTACAAATCGCCGCCTACTTCCACTAGATTATTGAGGTCATCCATCACGATCAAACTCGGATTGCCACCAATATCCATCGAGCCACTTACATAAGTAATATTATTCAATGGACTTAAGTCAGTGATATCTTCACCGCTTATCCGGAAATCTCCTTCTATACGTGTACAATTCGCAGGAAAAGCATTAACCTCCGCTTGTGAACGAAGTATAATATCTCCCATTGGGCAGTCCGCGCCACCACTACCACTTACATTCACAAATATTGCAACTTGGTTATTCGACTCATTCGATTCTGTGATAGTATTTGTGGCATCCACTTCTGCTATAAAATAATAATTGCCATCGGCAAAACGTGCAGGAATATCCACTGCCGCCGTAGTCGGAAAAACACCTTGTCCTAGATTGCCTGTAAATATTTCGCCGACTTTGGTGTCATCATTACTCAAGGTAGAATTATTGGAAAGCCAAAAGCGAATTTCAAAATCGCCTGCGGCATCTGCTGTACCTAGATTCGCAATTTCTAGGTTGAAGCGATTGATTTGCCCTGCTGTTAAGTTGATTGGTCTAGGGAAGTTCTGTAGCACCAAATCGGGCTGCTGTGTGCCCGTGCCGCCAATATCAATATTGATGGTATAGTCTTCCACTTCACCTCTTGGAAACACGCCACAAGCCCCCGAACTCACAAAAGCTTGACTACCAATGACACGCATACGAGTATTGCCTCGAAGCGCATTATCAGGAATTTGGATACGTTCATTTACGACTTCAATGCCACGCTGCTGTGCGAGTACGCTTTCATTGGCTTCGAAGGTGCCATTTTGGTTAAAATCAATCCAAACGCGCCAGCCGAGATTGGCAAAAGCACTCGAAAAACCTGGCACTAGTCTGATGCTTGGGTTGCGTTCTGTGATAGTTGCCACTAGGTTGGTGTAATCGCTATAACCTGCGGAATTAAATTGCTTAAATTTTCCAGAAGGATTGTCCAAATCACCGATTTGTACGCCAGCTATCCATTCTTCCCAGGGGGCAGAGGAGGTAGAGCGGCAATAATCTTGTGCATCAACTTGAATAGTGCTAAAAAAGGAAAAGAAAAAGAGTATATACAACTTCTTCATAGGTATACGTCTTGTGATTAAAAAAAATCACTCTGTAAAAAATTAGCTGGTTTAGGACTGATAAGCGCGACGAAGGAGCGATTGTTGAGCCAATTTGCTTGAGTTGGGCTTAACAATCGCTCCGCGCTTATAAATCCAGCTTGGCGCATTTATTTACCAGCTAGATATTACAGAGGGAAAAAATTATCGTTCTTAGAACGCTTAGGTTTCGTAGGATGGTTCAATGTATAGACTATTTTAAATCGTATTTCGGTAGTTGCTGCTTCAAAAAGTTGCATTTGTGGGTTGTGATGCACTAACCTAATCCAATATCCGAAACGAATCCATAAACCGCTCCACATTCGTATTCATATTCTTAAATCTTGGACTCACCACTTGCACCGAATAATAGCGATTATCAACTATAAATGCTCTAGTACGAATCACGGCTTTGCCTTCCAAATAATCTATGCGCCAACGCTTGCCTGCATAGTTTTGGAGTTTTTCTTTGTGAATGTAGAGCAACTCACCTTCCACGCTTTCCGTTGCAGATTGGATAGTGACATCGAAGAATTCTTCTACCAAATCCGTAGAATCGGCATGTAGGCTGCCTTCAGGATAATCGCAATAGCTAACCATATAGATTTGGTTGCCTTGCTTTTCTTGCTGCTGTAAAAAATAGGTATGATACACCAATTTGCCTACCGCTGTAGTGGTCGTATCTATTTGGAGTTGTAATTCTTGTGGCGCGAGTACTTGAAATTTACCCGCTTCGGAGCGAAATTCTGTCCATTTTCCAAAAAAAGCTAGTACGAATAGCATTAGCCAATACAATCGAATCATTTTTTGCGTTTTTAAGAAAGACACTTCATAGGCAGATTAAGTTGTTTTTACTACCTTAGACTTTCAAATGAAGTAAAAATAAGCGTAACTGTTTAGGTATTAAGTATTAAGTACAAGGTATTAGGTAGAACGAAAAATTTGGACATAAGATTTTTCATGTAAGCACTATCCAAAAGCAAAGTACCTAATACTTAATACTTTGTACCTGATACCTAGATAATTACAAGTCAAAACATGAAATATCCAATTGCTACAATCACACTATTTGTATTGCTTTGTTGCTTTTTTTCTTGCACCAATGACCCAAATTCCACTACAACTGAAGACGACACTATAGGCGAAGAACTCCCACCTGAAAAGGAAGACTTCAAGGAAGCCCGCCACAAATGGGGCTATATCAACAAAAGCGGAAATTTGACAATTCCTGCCGATTTCGATGATAGCCGCGATTTTTCGGAAGGTTTAGCTGTGGTACAGAAAAAAGGAGAGTGGGGCTACATTGACCAAACGGGCAAATATGTGGTAGAACCCAAATACAAAGGTGCTTGGTCATTCCACGAAGGGCTTGCACGAGTGCTGACTTGGGAAAATACGATGGGCTACGTCAATTTAGCTGGACGGGAAGTAATTCAAACCCAATACAAAAACGCCAAAGATTTCAATGATGGCTTGGCGCGGGTGAAAATTGATGCTTGGTATGGCTATATCAACAAAAAGGGGGAGTTAGTCATCGAAAATAAATTTATCAATGCCTCTGATTTCAAAAATGGACTCGCCAAAGTAAAAGAAACAGATAAATACGGCTTGATAAACACGGCGGGCGCATACGTTATACCTGCGGAATATGATAAGTTGGAATTGCCCTCAGATGGTCTCATTCGTTTCAAAAATGACGGCAAAGTAGGCTATTTGGATACGTCTGGAAAAGTACTGATTGAACCCACCTTCAAAACGGGGATTGATTTTAATGATGGCGTAGCTGCGGCAAAGAAAGAGGATGCTTTCCAATTGATTGATAAACAAGGCAAGGTGCTTGGTACACGGGAGTTTGATATGGTGTGGTATGGTAACGAAGGGCGTTGGGTAGTGGAAAAAGATGGCAAATTTGGCGCGGTAGATGAGGAAGGCAATGTTGTCATTCCAATGGTATACAACCAATTGTATAGTTTTTCGGAAGGACGTACCTGCTACAATAAAGGGAAACTTTGGGGCATTATGGATGCGGATGGTAAAGAAATTACACCCGCTCAATTTGGCTTGGCTTGGGACTATAAGGAAGGCTTTGCACGTGCTGCCGTTTATGAAGGTATTGCGTTCATAGATCGTGCAGGGGAAGTGACTATCGCACCGGATTACTTGGATGTGCGGGACTTTTCGGAGGGTTTAGCAAAGGTGCAGTTGCGATAAATAAAGGGATTTGAAGTATTATTTTCAACTACAATATCAACGACTCAATCGGCACTTGCAGGAGTTTGGTTTGCATCCTATGCTGGCTTATCTGTTAGTGCCGATTGCATTTGTAGCCGTCTCTTATTTCTTGTTTTATAAGACGGTCTATGCTCCCTATATCTATACTTTTGCCGCTTTGATGAGTGTATTTCGCTTAAGCGAAGGTGCGCGCAATGATTTCCTAAAAAACAGTTTCTTTAGTGCTGATTATACCAAATTGCGCTTAATCGAAAATGGAATTGTTGCTTTGCCGTTTTGTCTGTTTTTGCTGTTCAAAGGAGCTTGGTTATTTGTGTTAGCTTTGATTATAGGCGCATTGGTCTTAGCTATTTTTCAAGTAAACAATCGCCTCAATTATAGCATTCCTACACCTTTCGGAAAACACCCTTTTGAGTTTGCAACAGGCTTTCGCCTCACCATACTACTGGTGCTATTAGCTTATTTTTTGACTTATATGGCAATTGCCGTTGATAATTTCAACCTCGGGATATTCAATATATTCTTCTTATTTGCCATTGCTATTCGCTACTATTCTGAGCCTGAAACCAGCTTTTTTGCGTGGGTTTTTGCGTATAGTCCGCAGCAGTTTTTGGGCTATAAACTTAAGATAATGCTTCTGTATTTTACCTTACTTTGTTTGCCTGTTATCTTGAGTTTATGCCTGTTTTTTCCTGCCGAAATTGGTATCGTACTCGCACTTCAAGTTCTTGTAAGTGTGTACTTGCTGACCGTTGTGTTGGCAAAATATGCTACTTTTCCAAAACAAAATAGTGTGCCAGAAGCTTTGTTGTTGACCTTTGGCTTTTTACTGCCGCCTTTGTTGCTGGGGTTGATTCCTTATTTTTATCGTCGCGCTATACGCGCCTTAAAGCCAATTTTATTATGATTCAAATACAAAATCTATCCAAAGCCTACGGTCGTAAACGAGTGTTATATGACATTAATCTACAAGTAGCGCAAGGCAAAGTGTATGGCATAGTAGGGGAGAACGGAGCGGGAAAAACGACGCTCTTCAAGTGCCTAGCTGGTTTGGAAAAATACAATGGCACGATTGCACATGAGTACGATATTCTCAAAAATAATTTGGGCTTTCTACCAACCACGCCTTATTTTTTCTCAAAAATCACAGGGCGCGAATACCTGCAACTCCTTTGCAATGCTCGCCGCATCAAACAACAAGATTTAGATACTAAAAATATTTTTGATTTGCCCTTAGAGCAATACGCTACTACGTACTCTACAGGGATGAAAAAGAAGCTGGCGATACTTGGTCTATTGCTCCAACAAAACGATGTTCTCATACTCGATGAACCTTTTAATGGCGTGGATATTCAAAGCAATATTGTCATCAGCGAGATTATTCAAGAATTGCGCCGACTTGGGAAAATCGTTATTATTTCTTCGCATATTTTTTCGAGCCTCAGCAGTATTTGTGATGAAATTCATCTGTTAAAAACAGGACGTATTGTGCGTAGTGTGACACAAGACGAATTTGCAGCTTTGGAACAGGAAATGAAGGACTTTTCGATTGGAAATCGGATAGGGCGATTGGGCTTAGAGTGAGTTATTCGCTCATACCAAAAATCGGGTAAATAGTAAATACCAAGCGATGCCTGCCCGTTCCGTTCAGGCGGGCTTGGTACAGGACGCGCAGGTAAAGCAAAGTACAGCGTGTGTCGAACACCGCTCGGCAGTTACAAGCTCACTTTACCTTATTTCGAAGATGAGCGAAACTATTTGACACTAAAAACAGCAAAATAGTACCAACTTCAAGCAATTCTAGTCTATCCAACTAACAAATTAATCTCGTAACTTTACACCGCGTATCTATTGTAAAACAAATATACTAGGCATGAAAAAACTACTTTTAGTAGCAGTACTCCTTACCCTAAGTACGAATCTTACTTTTGCACAAGAATCCTTAGAAACCATTTTCCGTTCCTCTAGTAACTTTGAAGAAATCGTAGCACAAGCAGAGGAGTATTTTCGTAAAAAACATCCTAATATTCCATTCAAAAACCTAGCACAAGGCGAGCATCGAGATGGCAAGTTTGTGAAATTTATGCGTTGGAAAAGCTTCTGGCAGCATTCGCTCAATCCAGATGGTACGCTTGGTGATTTATCGGCACATTGGCATGCCGAGCGTAAGGCAAGCAGTCGTTTAGAAAAAAATGCTAATCCTTATGCGAACGTAATGTGGACGAATCTTTCCTATGAAGATTACATCATCACTCAGATTGGTTTAGGACGTACTACCTCGATGGCATTTCACCCGACAGATGCTAATATCTTTTATGTAGGCGCGGCTATTGGCGGTATCTGGAAAACGACAGATGGAGGACAAACCTACACGCCACTTGGCGACGCACTGCCATTTCTAGCGGTTAGTAGTATCGTAGTAGACCAAAGCAATCCAAATACGATTTACATCGCCATTAGTGATCATGTGTGGTACGGGCCGCAGGGGATTGGGGTGTATAAATCAACGGATGGCGGCGCGACTTGGAATCCGACTGCTTTGAGCTTCAATTTCACGGATGACATTCGCATCTATAGCATGGTGGCGGTGGATGGCAATCCAAATAAAATGTTCGTTGCTACTGCCGACGGGCTTTATCGTACCGATGATGGCTTTGCAACGGTCACAAAAGTCAATAATGTCAATAGTTTTGATGTCCGTATCAATCCAGGCAATGCGAATATTGTCTATCAAGGCGGAAACAATGGCGAATTTTATAGAAGTACCAATGGTGGGAATAGTTTTTCATTGGTACAAGATTTTGGGAATGGTGGCGTTTATCTCGCTGTTACGCCTTTGAATGCGTCCAAAGTATATGCCCGAAATGGAGGCACGATGCATAAGTCTTTTAATAATGGGGCAAGCTTTACTGCGACTAGCAATTTTTCAGAAAATGGCGAGGTCTTCACTTTTGCGCCAAGCAATGATAATGTAATTGTTTCAGGAAATTTTGAGACTTTTCGGTCTACAAATGACGGTGCTTCCTTCTCTCAAACCAGCGATTGGTTAGGGAATAGCGGGCTTCCTTTAGTACATGTAGATCAGCGCAATATCTTCACCAATCCACTCGAAAATGACTATGTCTATTTCTGTAATGATGGCGGCGTGTACCGTTATGTAGTGAGTACCAATAGTTTTCAGAATCTCTGCGATGGCTTGAAAATCACGCAGTTCTATGATATTGCTGTCTCTCAGACGGATGCTAATATCATCGGTGGTGGTTCACAGGATAATGGCAATGTCTTCCGCAATAGTGCGGGCGTATGGGATGATTATGCCACCACAGGCGATGGGATGAACCAAGAAATTGACCCTACAGATGCCAATATTCGCTATTGGGCTTATCAAAATGGCGCGCTCCAACGTTGGCAAAGTGGTACAAATACGACTATTTCACCAAATGGAGAAGATGGCAATGGTGCGTGGGAAACCCCTTATCGCCTCGATCCTAGCAATCCTAGCCGAATTATAGCGGGTTATCACCGAATTTATGAGTCACTGGATAGAGGAAATACCTGGTCTACCATTAGTAATAGCTTGGATGGGGGAGAAGATATGAATGAAATCGCTATTGCGCCTTCCAATGGTAATCGTATTTATGCTACGCGCGGAGCGAATTTGTATGTGAAAAATGTAAATAATAATAATTGGACTACTAAGTCTATGCCTGCCGCTATTTCTGATATTGAAGTATCACCTACAGCTAGAAATACCATTTACATAACCGTTCCAGGTTTTTCGGCAGGGAGTAAGGTGTATAAATCAACCGATGCAGGTACGACTTGGACAAATATTAGCGGCTCATTGCCCAATGTTTCCACAGATGCCATTGAAACTTACGATGACGAACCTGGCGGACTGTTTGTAGGCACAGACGCAGGGGTATACTATACGGATGATAGCCTCACCGATTGGTATGAATATGGAGAATTGCCACATACACGTGTGGAAGACATTGAAATTCAATATAGCGCACAACTGATTCGGGTGGGTACGCATGGTAGAGGTGTACTGGAAGCACCTATCAATATCATCAAGTGTACGGCAGGCGACCCTGATATGGATAATGATGGCGTATGTGATGCGTTTGATGTATGCCCGAATATGGATGATAGTTTAATTGGTTCAACTTGCGATGATAATGATCCTTTTTCGTCAGGAGAAACCTATGGCACAGATTGTAGCTGTAGTGGAGGACAGGCGAATATTACTTATTGTGGCGCAGAGGGGAGTGCTGGTACAGGTTCGGATTGGATAAATCAAGTAAAATTGAATACACTGGATAATGCATCAGGACAAACTGCTTATAGCGATTTTCGTAGTCAATCCACGACCTTAGAAGTAGGTAACGCTTATACTTTGACGATTTCCTTGAATGTAGCCTTTGATTTAGATGTGGCATTTGCTTGGATAGATTTTGATAGAAATGGTACATTTGATAATGATGAAAGCATCAATATGTCTGCCTTCGATGGAGCGAATGATAGCCAAGGAACGGTGACAGTTCCTAATGGCACAACAGCAGGCGCGACTACGCTTCGTGTACGTGCTATTTATAGCAATAATCCACCTGCTGACCCTTGTAATAACTACTTTGGAGAGGTAGAAGATTATACCATATTTATAGAGTCAGCTCCTTTAGCTATTCGTCCGAAAGTGTATTTGCAAGGCGCGTACAATGGTGCCGATATGAATACCAATTTACAGAATAACAGCTTACTACCTTTAGCACAACCTTATGCTGGTGTCTATTCAGGCACAGAGAGCGTAGTAAGTATTCCTGCAGATGTAGTGGATTGGGTGTTAGTACAATTGCGAAATCCAAGTACTACCGTTATTGCAGAACGCGCTGCTTTCCTCAAAAAAGATGGTAATGTAGTAGATTTAGATGGTAGTTCTGCGGTCTCCTTTCCTAATGTAGCCGCAGGTAATTATTATGTTGCTATCAAGCATCGCAATCATTTAGGAGTGATGACCAATATGCCTGTGCTGTTAGATTAACTTCATTTTACATAATGCCAACTGCTCAACCAATTCGCCGCTTACAGCTTGTAAGTGGCGAATTGCTCAATTAGACCTTTCCAATCATAATTCTTTTCGCTTCTTTGCGTTTTGTATGGATAATAAATGTATACAATTTATAGGATATATGAATACAATTCAAGGACACACAAAATACCTCTTTGCCATTTTATCCGTATTAGTTAGCATCAATTTTGCATCGGCACAATGTTTCGATGCCAAAGGAAAATACGTAGAACGCACCATTGATCCAGGGCGCGGGCAAGAGTTTTCGGGGGGCTTTATTTCTATTGATAATTTTCACTTTGTGCAATTTGCAGTTTATGCAGGTGATAAGAACCCCGCAGAAATACGTCCGCCACAAGGCATTGGGCAAGTATGGCTGATTGGTCATGCAGAGACTTATATTCGGCAACGTCACCGTCAGACAGGTGCTTTATACATCGTGAAGCCATTTCCTACTGAAGAAAAAGCGCGCGCTGCAGCAAATGCCTATAGTAAGCGCGGCATAGAATGTTGGTATAATCCAGAGCTTACCAATTCGCTCTTTTCTTTGATGGCTTGTACAGAGAGTATTTTGGAGTAAGTTTTAATGATGCAATGTTGTAATGCGATAATGATGTAATGTGACAATTAGGAAAACATTATCACATTACCTCATTATCGCATTGAAGCATTACCCCATTCAAACAGTTCGATTCACAAAATACATATCAATCATCCCTTTATTTTTGGCTTGAATGCGTCCGCGATGCGTGCAACGGAATTTATCGCGAATAAGATTGTAAGTGTTTTGTGAAATATTGATAGCCCCTACTTCTGAATTTTGTTCCATACGTGCTGCAATATTCACAGTATCGCCCCAAATATCATAAGAGAATTTCTTACTACCTACCACACCCGCTACTACTGGCCCAGTATGCAAACCGATTCGAGCCTCAAAGAAAGGAAGTCCGAGACCTTGCTTTTTCAGCTTTACATCATTAAGGTATTCCTGGAACTCTAATGCTGCCCGAACGATACTATCCGAAGCAGTGCGACTACCCGAAAAGCCACTTGCACACATATACGCATCACCGATAGTTTTGATTTTTTCAATGTCTGGATATTGCGATACAATCAAATCGAAGGCTTTGAAGCAATCATCAAGTTCTTTCACGAGTTGTTCAGGGGTAAGGCGTTCTGCCATACGCGTGAAGTTTTTAAAGTCAGTGAACATGACCGTGATTTGATTGTAGCTACGCGCCTTTGCTTTGCCTGTTTCTTTCAGTTCTTGAGCAATATTTTCAGGTAAAATATTGAGTAAAAGTTCATTCGATCGCTCGCGTTCTTCAATGATGGCTTTATTATTTTTTTCGAGGGCTTCGGAGGTGCGTTTCTTTGCGCGATAGCGGCTATAGAACAAAGCTGTGAGTAAAAGCAATAATGCAGAAAGAATACCTGCACCAAACATGAATTGTTGACTTTGTGCTTCTTGTAATTCTGCGTTTTTGATAGAAAGTGCATCCATCTCTTGCTGATGCTCTAGGGCTTCAATACGGCGACGATTTTTCTCCTCTATTAGCTCTGCTTTTGCCACCTTTTCGGTCATTCGCCCTACTTTTTCAGCTTCTTCTTCTAGTTGTTCCTCCACTATTTCTTTTTCTTCTGCTATTTGTTGCTTTTCCTCTGCAATGCGCTGCCGCTGGCGTTGAAGTTGCGTATTAGTTTGCGTTAAATCCGTATTGGCTTCGCTTAATTGCGATTTATCTTGTTGCAAACTTGCAATTTCGCCATTGAGTTTATCTTTTTCACGTTGGAGGTCTTTACGCTCCTTATCTAGCTTTGCCAATTGGGACTGAAAGCCTGCTTGTTGCGTTTTTATCTTTCGATAATTAGAGTCTTTTGTGAAAAACTGAATTGCTTCTTCCGATAGTGAAGATAAGCGCGAGGTGTTTTTTTGTTTTCGAGCAATGGCAATCCGTTCCAAGTAGCCTTGCACCACCAATTCGATGGCATTTACTTTTTTCCCATAGCCAATACTACTTTGGAATTTATTGTCGGCAGTTCGTAAATCACGTTTACGCAGGTAAGCTTTACCTGCTACATAAAAACCATCCGCCGCCATTGCATCATCGCGGAGCGAATTGGCCAAGTCCGTAGTTTGCTTGGAATAGTCAATTGCCTTTTTCGTATCGCCTGCACTCAGGTAGCGTTCAGCAAGTTGGTAAGCCAAGTTCATTTTCTCTTGCTTATCATTTGCATTAGCAAAGGCATTTTCTAGCTCTGTGGTCGATTGAGCAGATATTATAGTGAATGGCAAAGCCAATAATAATACTAGTATCCAACGTATCATAATAGCATTCATATAGCGACGAAGATAGGCAGACTTTGTAGAATGCCCAAAAGCCCGTCTTAGAAATACAGTATATCCTATTTACGGTTGAGGCGTTGGTGAGGTTACAGCCTTAAATGGAAGCTCGCAGAAAATAAATGTATTAGTTGCAAAACAATACATAATTTTGCTAGACTATCTCTTTGCATAAAAAGTATTCGTAAAACATTTTTCGACATAAAAAAATTTTATCCTATCTTTGTCTTCATTTCTTTACGATTTGTGACATCGTAAGAAAAGCGTGTTTTTGACATTGCTTTCGTAAACTATTTACTCACTATAAAACAATAGGTACGTGAAAAAGATATTACTCTCCACGATTGTGGTAGCTACTATGATATGTAGTTTTCTACCTGAAGTCTTTGCCCAAAATGAACGAGCACCACTCACCAAAGATAAAATCAATCAAATCATAGACGAGCATTTCCAGAATAGCAATGCACCATTCAATTGGAATGATACCGATGCGTATACAATTTGGAGTGCAGCTATGCAATCTGATCAAATGCTTGCTATTGGGTATAAATTGCCAAGTATGAGTAAAGCTGAGTTTAGACAGAACATTGGTAATACTAATTTTAATACTTCAAATTGGGAAGACATTCGGCAAGATATTGTAGAAGGTACACTACAAAAAAATGCTACTCGTAGCCCGAATGAGCGTTTGGATAGAACATATCAACTTCCTTTTGGAGAAAAAAATAAGCTCCCTTACGTGTACATTCGGGTCTATGACTTAGAAACAGTAGAAGAACTCATAGCGCGCGATGATATTCGCTTCGTAGAACCATCGGGCTATACGATGGTTGATGAAGAAGGAAAATCAGGCGTAGGTTGTGGCGATTATGCAGGCGCTGTGAATGCGGCTGATATTGTTTCAATTTCTGATGGTGGTGTTTCCGCTATTCGTTCTTGGCACCACGATAATCATAATGTACCCTGTGCGTGGGCGAATGGTTGGAAAGGACAAGGTATAGAAATAGCAGTTATGGATAGTGGAGTGTCTGATTTTCATCCGCAATTTGGCGCAAACTTTACAAGTGGCAATTCTAGTGTCCGTACGATGAATAAGGTAAATTTTTATGATAGCATCAGTGGTGACGATTGTGGACATGGTTCTTCAATGACGGGTTTAGCAGCAGGACCTTATAATAGTACTAATCCAAGCATGCCAGTAGGTATTGCATATCAAGCTGATGTGAATGCTTATCGAGTAGCACCTAACGTATTATTAGAAACTTCTGCAGAGCAAAATGCGGTAGCAGCAGCTTATGTAGCAGCGGCGGATGATGCTGACATTAGAATCACCAGTATGTCGTTGGGTTATATTTTTAGCTCTGGAGCAATAGCATCTGCTGTGCAGTATGCTTATAATAAGGACTTGATGATGTTCTGTGCAGCAGGTACATCTACTTCTTTCACGGGCTGGTATCCTGTTATTTTTCCTGCTTGGATGCCTGAAACAGTAGCTATAACAGGGGTAAATGATGCAGCTATTGGTAGTCGTTCTCGTTGTGAAACTTGCCACGATGGACCAGAGGTGGATTTCGTAACTGTAATGGAGCGCGCTTCTGATGATAGCAGAAAAGCCGTATCACTAGGAAACCCTCCTGGACCTGGGCAGCAACTCACTATGGGCTATGTAGGTGGTTCGTCAGCAGGGACGGCAAGCATGGCAGGTATGGCAGCCGTGATTTGGAGTGCTAATCCTGGAGAATCTCGTGAGCAGATCTACAATCGTATGGCAAAAGCTGCGGACTACTACCCAAACAGAAATGATAACTTTGGTTGGGGCGTAGTAGATGTCTGTATGGCAGCAGAACCTAGTTTTGTTCCTCCTTGTGATCCAGCATATAGCAACTCTAATGTAGAGATTACAATTACGAATATCGTATTTCCCAACAGTGATGATGGTGGGGGTGATGAGAATGAGTGGGTGATTAGTATTGCAGGGCAAGAGTACTTCTTTGATGTCCCAGAAACAGGAGCGTCGGGCAACCCTTCTCTTTATCACAATTCTGACGTGTGTGGTAGTATACCTATGACTATTAATTTAGGAAATTCTGCTTGTGGAGAAACAAGTATTATTACTACTGTAGCTAGTCATGAAGATGATGCTATATGGCCATTTTCTCCAGATTGTGGCTCTGCTGATGATAATGATGATCATGAATCGGTAAATACAAATACCGTAATAGATTTTACAACAGGGACATTTTCTCACTCTAGCAGTGCAGGTACTTTTGTCTTTACTTTCACTACTAGCTGTACCCCTATTTCTAATCCTACCGTAGCGGTGAGTGGAGTGAGACGTGTTTGTGAAGGAGACCCTGCACCAGAGGTGCTTTTCAATCTTGCAGGTGGAACACCTAACTATACGATACACTACAATTTAAATGGAACTCCACAAACGCCTATCGTAACAGCTAGTTCTAGTGCAACACTTACTGTGCCTACAACTACTCCTGGCACATACACGTATGAAGTAACAAAAGTAGAAGACGCTACCTCTGTAGGTGGTACAACAGGTTGCTATGTTCAGACGGGAACCTACACTATTGAAGTAGTGGCTAGTGGAAGTTGCGAATTAGAAATTTTATCTAGAGTTTATCTGCAAGGACCGCTTGATATGAGTGGAGCTATACCATTGATGGACGTTGCTCTTAATACAGGAGGGATGATACCTGCCATGGATCCACATTTTGGTACGCATGCACACGGACCAAATGCGCTAGATGCAAGAGCTGAAAATACAGTAGTAGATTGGGTGTTGGTAGAAATTAGGGATGGACTTACCAATACTGCTGTTCTATCTAGTATTCCAGCATTATTGCAGCGTGATGGAGATGTCGTAAATTATCAAGATGGAGTGTCACCAGTGCTTATCCCTTATCCACAATCTGGGAATTATTATATCGCTATTCGTCACCGCAATCACTTAGGGGTAATGACAAATGCGCCTGTTACACTTACACCAAGTCAATTTTAATACACTACTTTTTATAGTTTTTCTTAAAACTAGCATGAACAAATAAAACATTGGGTAGTTCTGATTGCAGAGCTGCCCATTTTTTGTTAACAAAACCGACTTTAGGATGCAATCGAGAAAATTCAACTTATTACTGCTGTTGGCTTCGATGATTATCTTGCCTATTTACATGATGAATACGGCTTTTTCGAGTCAATTCTTAGGAGGTTTCTTACTGATATTAGGCTTAGTATCGGCACTTTGGATAGTGAGTTTAATCATCAAAGATGCCAGTATAGTAGATATTTATTGGGGACTCGGTTTTGTGGCAGTTGCTTGGTTTTATGCTTATAAAAATCTAGAAAATTTTACACTCGTGCATCAACTCTTTTTAGGGATGGTCACACTTTGGGGCTTTCGACTTGGAGGCTATTTGGCTAGTCGAAATTTAGGCAAAGGCGAAGACTATCGCTATGTGCAATTCCGTAAAGAAGGCGGTAAGCATTGGTGGTGGATTTCTTTCTTGCGGGTCTTTTTCTTGCAAGGGGTATTGCAATGGATTGTTTCCTCTATCTTTTTGCTTGTGGTGTTGTCTACTGCGGAATTATCATGGCTACACTATTTGGGCCTTGTCTTATTTGCCATTGGGCTTTTCTTTGAGGCAGTAGGCGATTGGCAATTGACTCAATTCAAGAAAAATCCTGAAAATAAAGGCAAAGTACTCGATACGGGGCTGTGGCGATATACCCGTCATCCCAACTACTTCGGTGACGCGATGATATGGTGGGGCTTTTTCTGCTTTGCCGCGACGCATCCGCAGGGGATTTACTTCATTTTCGCGCCTTTATTAATGACCTTCTTACTCATTCGCGTATCAGGTGTAGCAATGCTAGAGCGTGGACTTAAAAACACAAAGCCCAAATATGCGGAATATATTCGCAAGACTTCTGCTTTTATTCCTATGCCCCCGAAAGCATGATAGACAGAAGATTCATCTGCTAACTTCCCCTTAGCTGATGAATTTTTCTAAGCATTGGAATTTAGAAGCTGATGGGAAATCAGCTTCTAAAGCTATGGTCATCATAAAAAATATTCGCACTATCCAAAGCCACCAATCGCGTAGCAATACGAAAGAGAATAAAGAATTGCCCTAATAGAAACATAGCTGTTATAGCTCCGCTAAGAGTCATACTGATGCTTTTGTAGAGGGCAAATACAAGTACGGCAACTAGGATGTTCAGTAAGTATAAAGGATAGGTTTTTAGGAAATGCTGAAAGGCAAATTGGATAGATTCCCAAAATGGGTGCATGAGCCACGCCTGCGAGTGATGCACTAAGTAGACTTTTACATAATCATGTAGCATAAATACCACAAAAGCGAGTAATAAATAAGGAATACCTACGCCATATAAGGCTTTAATAATTTGCACTTCGCTTTGAAGTACATCCGTAGAGAAGTCGTTGGCAAAAAACTGAAATAGCATAAAGGCAATAATAGCTAATAAGAGTTGAATCAGCCCGAAATAGATAGCCAAGCGTAGCATCCGCCAAAAGAAGCGACTGCTATTCGCCCAAAATTCTCCAAAGTGAAACTGCTTCACTTTAAAGCTATGCAAAATGCCGCCCATAGTGAAGGCACTAAATAGCAAGTAGAGAAGCAATAGAATAAGGCTTTGAGTAGTGAAAAAATTAAAGCCTTGCCCATAGCTATTTAGATAATCGGTGATAATATCTAAGTCAAAGCCCTGAACGAGTTCATCGAGGGCTAATGAATTGCCTATCGTATCACTAAAAAAACTGCGAAAAGGCACAATCACCACAAGTGCAAATAGCAAATTGAAACCATAGAGCAATGCCCATAGTTTCCAATGTCGGAAAGTATCTTTCCACGCTTGCAGGTATATTCTAAATATGCTCATTTACACTAAAATCGTTATTGCTTCCATTGTTTGTTGCAGCCATAGCATCGCGCTTGCTACATACTTCCAAATGCCCTTCGT
>JAHDCQ010000028.1:21776-30855 GCA_020629845.1 Saprospiraceae bacterium
TTGTTTGTTGCAGCCATAGCATCGCGCTTGCTACATACTTCCAAATGCCCTTCGTACTAGGCGTTTTAGTCAGACTATTATTGATGATATTTTTATCTATAGGATATTTAAAATCAGGGTCAATATGCGCGGAAACTACTTTTTTATCGCTAAAATCTTGTATCGTATATGCCCGTGCGCTGCCGTCCCATTTTTGCAGCTTGGTGCTGCCATCCTCATAAGTTAGCAATACTTCTACAGGAAGTTCCACGCCACCCAACCTACTCAATACAATTCTATTTTCATAAGCAGTATTCGCTGCTTTCACCTCCTCTGCAATGCAATCTTCCCCAAAACGCCCAAGTTTCCCCTCTGCCACTACATTTCGGATAGAACTGACGGCATAATCACAAGCTTCCGTGCCATGAATCACTTGCTGGAATAGTATTTCAGCGGCTTTGGCGGTAGCTTCTCCCTGTTTTTCCTCGATGACTTCTATCGCTACATCCATAAAATCACGCCCGCAGGGATGCTTAAATTTCCATTGCTCGAAATACGTTTGCATCAGCAAATCCATGGTTTTCATTCCTACTAAGCCCTCTAGTGTCCGTAAAAAAAGTGCCGCTTTACTATACACAATCGAATGATAGCCGCCATGCTTAAATTCCCAACCAGGTTTAGCGGGTTTATCCACTTTTATATTCGGCAGATTGAAAAAACGAATCCGTCGCCAAGAAGCATCGGTGGTCTTAAAACCTGAAAAAGGTTCTTCTATAATGTAGTCATAATAATGGTCAATGATGCGACTTTGATAGTAGGAGGTAAAGCCCTCATCCATCCAAGCTTCTTCTTGCTCGTTGGTAGCCACCATCTGCATAAAATATTGATGCACAATTTCATGCGCGACAATCGACTCCGAAGTGCGAATGCCCTCAGGAAAGCAGTACAAACCCGCACCAGTCACCAAAGTTGGGTATTCCATAGCTGAAGATCGAATACCGTGATAAGGCGGGTCTACGATAGTGAGTGTAGGGTAGGGGTACTTCCCAACATGCTTATCCATATAGCTGAGGGTGTTTTTTGCGGCTGTTAAATAACGTTCACTCAAGCAAGCCCTATCAGGATGCCGAAGTAGGCGCAAAGCCACGCCATTCCATTCCTCCAAAACCTCTTCAAAATGCGGATAAGCCGTCCAAGTGAAATCAATTACATCCTCTACATAATAGGTGACGGTTTGCTTGCCATTGGCTTTCGTCTCGGCGATGCGTTCTCCGCTAGAACCTATGGTATAATTATCAGGCGTAGTGATGCTCACTTCATACACACCAAAGTTGGAATAATACTCCGTAGAACGATGATATTGATGGCAGTTCCATTGTCCTTGCTTTGCAAAGCGCATACCCGCAGGCTCGTACACGCCTACTTTAGGAAACCATTGCGCCATGAAGTAATAATCCTGATTGTAACCCGTGCGAATGATGAGTTTTGGGATTTTTGCCTCCCATTTTAGCGTCACTCGAATAGAATCATACGGCAAAACAGGCTGTTCCAGCAGCACTTGCAGTACCGTTTCATCGGCAGTATTATCGTCGTCGGGTTGAATATAGCGTTGCTTGTTGGTGAGGTCATTACCATATTGGTCGCGGATATCCAAGACCTTTGTTTCGCCCCAACCACATGCTTCCAGAAAAGATTGCCCGACTTGTCCTTTTATCCCGCCTGATTCCTTTATAAAGCTCGATTGATTATTTTTAAAGGCATTATAATAGATATGAAATTGCAAATCGCGTATCGTATCAGCCGAAGGATTGCGCCAAAGCAATTCAGTAGTGGCTCGCGTCATGCGGTTTTCGGTGTCCAATTCTACTTGAATACTATAGTTGGCTACTCTATCAGAAAGGGCTTGTGTATAGGCAATGTTACCTAACAAAAGTAGACAGGCAATAAGTAATAATTTTGATGCTCTCCTTCCTCGCATAGATCTTTATTTGGTATTAGGTTTGTTTCTTTTTGTTGTACCTAATACTTAATACAGCAGGTATTACTATGCAAAAATACACCCTAGCGCGGGCTTTGTTCGTCAATATCCACGATTTTTACACAGCTATGCTCAAAAAAAAAGCCGCCTCACAAAGCGAAATTCCGCTAGAAATGTCATTTTTAGCGAATATTCGCTAAATTTTTATAAAAAAATGACACAGCGTCACTTTCTTTCCTTAACTTTGTAGTATTGAAATACAGAATATAATTCTTAATACAGTCAGATAGGAGAAGAATTTAGTGGAAAACTTTTATCAGACATTATTATTAGTTTACCAATATGGCAAATTACATGAATATGGACGACTTGCGTTTCGTCCTACACGATATGTTACAAGTTGAGGATTTATGTGCCTTAGACCGTTATAAAGATTACGACAAAGCGAACTTCGATATCCTCTTGGATTCGACGAAAGATTATGCAGATAAGGTGATTTATCCATCTTTTAAAGAGATGGACGAACAGCCTGCACGCTACGAAGATGGCAAAATTATCGTGCATCCTGTAGTGGGCGAAATGATGAAAAGTGCTGGAGAAAATGGTTCTATTGGTGCATTCTTCGACTATGAAGATGGTGGTATGCAGTTGCCACATGTAGTCTATTCTGCGCTATCGCATATCACACAATCTGCGAATAATAGCTTGCCAGGCTATCCTGGGCTTACGACAGGTGCAGCACATTTAATTGTGAGTTTTGGATCACAAGAGCTAAAAGATAAGTATGTGCCAAATATGCTTACTGGCAAGTGGGCGGGCACGATGTGCCTCACCGAACCACAAGCAGGTAGTTCGCTTTCTGATATTACCACTTCAGCTACGCCAAATGAGGATGGTTCGTACCAAGTCAAAGGGCAAAAAATATTTATTTCAGGTGGCGACCACGAGTATTCGGATAACTTCGTACATCTTGTACTTACTCGCATAGATGGCGCACCTGCGGGAACAAAAGGGATTTCACTAATGGTTGTGCCAAAGTTCCGCATCAAAGAGGATGGTTCGCTAGAGCCAAATGATGTGATAACGGCGGGCGACTTCCAAAAAATGGGACAGCGCGGCTATTGCACCACACATCTTGTATTTGGGGAGAATGATGGCTGCCAAGGCTGGCTAGTAGGTGAGGCTAATCGCGGCTTAAAGTATATGTTCCAAATGATGAATGGCGCGCGTATTGACGTGGGCTTGATGGGTGCATCTACAGCGACGGCAGCTTATCATGCTTCTTTGCAGTATGCGAAGGAACGTCCACAAGGGCGCAGAATTCAAAATAGTGGCGCGAAAGATGTGGAGCAAGAACAAGCGACCATTATCAATCATCCTGATGTACGCAGAATGCTGCTTCTACAACGTGCCGTGACAGAAGGTTCTATTGCACTCCTGATGCAAGCTTCTATGTACCATGATATGGCACTCTATGGGCCAGAAGAGGAACGCACACGCTACCATAATCTACTAGAATTACTCACGCCAATAGCGAAGACTTATCCTGCGGAAATGGGTAGAACCTCCATTAATAATGGCTTGCAGATATTAGGCGGTTATGGTTTCTGCACCGATTTCCCACTAGAGCAATACTATCGAGACATTCGTATCATGTCGCTTTACGAAGGTACAACGGGCATCCAATCTTTAGATTTACTAGGACGCAAAGTAGTGATGAAGAATGGCGAAGCGATGCGCCAGTTAGTGGCGGAGTTCAAGGAATCTATCTCTGCGGCGAGCAATTACGACGACTTAAAGCCGTATGCAGCGCAATTCAAAGCAGCATCGAAGGAGCTACAAGCAACTATCATGCACTTGCTGAACTACGCGATGCAGGGACAATACGAGCGTTTCATTGCAGATGCCAATATCTTTATGGAACATATGAGTACGGTAGTGCTGGCTTGGCAATGGCTACAATTGGCTACTACCGCGAAGACGGCTCTGGTAACAGGTAATAAGACCTACAGCACCGAGTTCTACGAAGGGAAAATTCATACGATGCGCTACTTCTATAAGTATGAATTGCCAAAAACGGCGGCTTTCAAAACCATCTTAATGCACGAAGAAAGCTTAACAATTCCAGAGGAAAGTAAGGTGGCATTTGCGTAGCTATTGTGAAATAGCTAAATGTTCATTGTTCGATTTTACTCAAATTGAATATGTCGTAGAAAATAGACAGTTTGAGTAAAATCGAACACTCAAAATGAATATTTGCTATTGAACTCATCTGAGTCTTTAGACTAAAATTGACTAAATATATTAGAGGCAGTACGATACACATCGTGCTGCCTTTTCTGTTATATATTGCTATCTTTCAACACAAAACTTGGAAGCTATTATCATCTTTTTCAGCCAAAATTTAATTTTAAAATAAAAAGTTTTATATTTGTAATTATAAATCAAAAAATTTAAAATAACTTGTAAAACCTAAACGAAAACCTAAATTTTTCCACAATGTGTTAATATTGGTGGTAAAAAGTGGTAATTTGTGGGAAAATCCCCTATTTTTGAATCAAATAGTGGGATTTCAGAGTATCGTTTAATGACAAAGCTTGTTTTGTCACTACGGCATACCATCACATTTTAACACTTTATGCGACAATTACTCGGTGAATATGATTGCAAGATTGATGCTAAGGGACGCATGCGCCTCCCTTCGGGCTTGCTCAATCAATTCGGTGAGGATAAAGCTTTTGTACTCAATAGAGGCTTTGAAAATTGTCTGGTACTATACCCAATGGAGGTATGGGAGGCCAAGTCCGCAGAAGTAAATCAGTTGAATACCTATATCGAAAAGAATAGAAAATTCAAACGCTACTTCTACCGAGGCGCGCAAGAAGTCACCATAGATAGTGCCGACCGCATACTTATAAAGAAAGCCTTACTCGAACACGCAACAATTGATAAAGACGTAGTACTTTCTGCTATGGACGACATCGTAGAGATTTGGGCAAAAGAAAAATACGATAGCGTAATAGACGATGAGCCTGAAAATTTTTCTGACTTAGCAGAATCTGTATTTGCAAGCTAGTTCTTTGAAACCTTTAGTGCTAATGAATGGTGAAATAATAAATTTACATTGTTTGACTTTAATTGAAAGAGTTTACTCTCTTCGACCTATACTCTTTCAATTAAAGTCAAATATCAAAGAATGTCAATCTATTATTGAACTCATACTAAGACTAGATATAAGACATGTATCAAACATTGTCAATTGTCAATTATTAATTGTCAATTATTAAATATGTATCATAGTCCCGTATTAGCAAAGGAGTGCATAGACGCATTAGCCATTCAGCCCGAAGGTACCTATGTAGATGTTACCTTCGGTGGAGGCGGTCATAGTCGCCTCATTATGGAGCAATTGGACGAAAATGGACGATTATTCGGCTTCGACCAAGATCAAGATGCTTTACAAAATGCACTTCCTGAAGCAAACTTTACCTTCGTACAGGCGAACTTCCGACACTTGGCGCGTTTCCTAAAATTGCATCAAGTGACGGCAGTAGATGGCATCCTAGCAGATTTAGGCGTGTCTTCGCACCAACTGGATGAAGCGTCGAGAGGTTTTTCCTTTCGCTTTGATGCCGCGCTCGATATGCGTATGAATCAACACAGTGACCGAACAGCTACTACTATATTGAACACATATTCTGCCGAGCATTTGCAAGGCATATTGAGCGCGTACGGCGAAGTAAGAAACGCAAAAACATTAGCACAAGCCATAGTACAGGAACGACAAACGAAACCTTTTGATAGCATTGGTAACTTCTTAGCATTTATAGAGCCATATGTCAGAGGGCAAAAAGCCCGCTACCTCGCACAGGTTTTCCAAGCCTTTCGCATCGAAGTAAATGATGAAATGGGCGCATTGGAAGATTTTCTAAAAGCAGCTTTCCATGTACTACGACCAGGCGGACGCTTGGTCATCATCTCCTATCACTCCTTAGAGGATAGGACGACCAAGAATTTTTTCAAAACAGGCAATATAAAAGGCGAAATAAAGCGCGATTATCATGGCGCGATATTCCGACCCTTTAAAATTTTGACAAAAAAAGCAATCCTTCCGAGCAATGAGGAAATAAAGCGCAACTCGAGAGCGAGAAGCGCGAAACTCCGCATCGCCGAACGCTTAGATATAAGTGCCGAAGGATTTGATTGGGATTAATTGGAGGTATTAAGTACAAAGTATTAGGTATTAAGTACAAAGTATTAGGTATTAAGTACAAAGTATTAGGTATTAAGTATAATAAAAATCCTAATACTTAATACCTGGTACCTAATACCAATATATAAAATGGCAAAAAAAGAACAAGCACGACCAACCTTCGCCGAAATGACGGCGGTGAGCAGTAAAAGTGCCGCTTGGGTACTTAAGAACCTGCCCTTTGTGTTGTTCTTGGGCTTTTTAGCAACCATTTATATAGCGAATAATCACTATGCTCGACATACCGTGCGAGAGATTAGAGCGCAACAACAAGATTTGAAAGAAATGCGCCGCGTTTACAATGCCCTCAATGCAGAGGTGATGTACAATAGTAAGAAGAGCGAGATAGCGAAGAGTGTGAAAGGCTTAGGTTTACGACCAAGCCAAACTGCACCAAAGAAAATCATTGTAAACAAAGACGCAGCATACTTAAAAGAAGAAAATTGATAACAAGTAGATATGACACATTTTCAAAATGTGTCATATCTGAGAGGGGCAATTCTCATATCTCATATCTAAACAATGGCAGACAGTCCGATTAAAAATGAAGTATTATACCGAGTATATGGCGTACTCACAATACTTGTTTTATTGGGTGCAGTCATATTTGCTCAAGCCGTTCGCATTCAGATAAAAGAAGGCGAAAAGTGGCGTACACAGGGGCAGCGGGAGTTCATCAAGCAAATGCCTGTAGATGCCGAGCGCGGCAATATCTTTACGGAAGATGGGCAATTATTAGCCACTTCCATTCCGGTCTTTGACATTGCTTTTGATCCGAATTCTAGAGGAATGGATCCGCTAGATTTCAATACGCATATTGATTCTTTAGCCTACTTGATTTCTACTTATGTAGATTCGACCTATACACCAGGTGGCTATCGCGATTATATTCTGCAAAAGAAAGAAGAAGGTAAAAAATACATTCGTATCAAAACTGCCGCTTCTTTTGCGGAGAAGGAAATGATGAGCCAGTTCCCTTTGTTCAAACTCGGACAATTTAAAGGCGGCTTCATTGTGAAACCCCATTATCGGCGGGAGCGTCCATTTGGTATTCTAGCGCGCCGAACGATAGGCTATGTGCGCGAAACTGCGAATCCAGTAGGTTTAGAGGGCAGCTTTAGTGAGTATTTAGCAGGCGAAAAAGGAAAACGACTCATGTTACTCGCAGATAGAGAGCATGACTTTTGGATTCCGATAGATGAATACGAAACCATCGAACCAAAGCGAGGCGACGACATTGTGACAACGCTCGATATGGAGTTGCAAAATATCACCGAGAGTGCCTTACTGCGCGCCATGAATCATCATCAAGCAGAGTGGGGGACAGCCGTAGTGATGGAGGTGAATACAGGCAAAATTCGCGCTATCGCTAATCTTGGGCAAACCGACGAAGGTTGGTGGGAAACCTACAATTATGCCGTCGGTGCAGCAATAGAACCTGGCTCGACTTTCAAGTTGGCGACCATGATGGCATTGCTGGAAGACGAACATGTGAAATTAGATGATTCTATTTTTCTGAATAAAGGAAAAATGGAATTTTATGAAGATAAAATGGTTGATTCTTACGCGCATTCTTATGACTCAACCACAGTACGCCGTGCCTTTGAAATTTCCTCGAATGTAGGAATGGCAAGTATGGTCAATCAATACTATAACCGCCCTAGCCAAAATGGAAAATCGGATAGACAATCGGAAGTCTACATTAACCATATGAAGAGCTTCAAATTGCACCTTCCGACAGGTATTAAAATTGATGGTGAAGCGCGACCTTACATCAAGGAAGCCTACAGCGTACAAGATAACTGGAGTGGAACGACACTTCCGTGGATGGCAACAGGCTATGAAGTAATGCTTACGCCGCTACAATTATTGACATTCTATAATGCAGTAGCCAATAACGGGGTGATGATGAAGCCCTATTTGGTAGAATCGGTACAGCATTTTGGAGAAGAAAAAGAAAACTTCAAGCCTACCATCGTAGACCCAGCTATTGCATCGAGCGAAACGATTCGAGATGTACAAGAGTTGCTACTTGGTGTAGTAGAACATGGAACAGCGAAAAAATTACGTACCGATGCTTACCATTTTTCAGGTAAGACGGGTACAGCACAAATAAACTATCAACGCCTGAAAAAGCGTACGAAAGTAGGTGGTTATCAGGCATCATTTGCTGGTTTTTTTCCTTCGGAACGTCCGATTTATTCCTGTATTGTAGTGATAAATCGTCCGAAGGAGAACGGCATTTACGGTGGACAGGTGGCAGGCCCTGTTTTCCGTGAAATAGCAGATAAGGCATTTGCATCAAAAATTGAATTGCATCGTGCTATCAATCGCCGACCGACGCGTTTGGCACAAAGCGAATTGCCCGATATGGATACAGGACAAAAGCGCGATATAGGCGTTTTACTCCAAAACTTGGATTTACCAAGCTACGGAATGCCTGGTTCTGATTGGGCAGTACTAAAAGCCACGCGCAGCGATTCGGTGAAAGTACTCACGCGTCGCTTAGAGAACAAGCAAGTACCGAATGTAGTAGGTATGGGTTTACGCGACGCGCTTTATGTGTTGGAAAATGCGGGTTTAAACGTAAAAATTAAAGGCTTAGGAAAAGTGCAAAAGCAATCTATTAAGCCAGGTACTCGCATTACAGGGCAGCAGATACGATTGACATTGGGGTAAGATATGGTGTAACGACTTACCTTTACTAAACTTGTTAAGTTTAGTAAAGGTGGAAATACCGATAATGATTTTACAAGACATATTACAAGGTGTCTCAATTGAGAAAGCAATAGGAAACACAGAAGTTTCCATCAAAAACATTCAATTTGATTCTCGAAAAGTCGAGAAAGGCGATGTATTCGTAGCCGTGA
>JAHDCQ010000346.1 GCA_020629845.1 Saprospiraceae bacterium
ATTTGGCTATTCCTTAAGAAGCATGTATCTTCGCACTCCATTTTAAAAAGCATTTTTTATTATGCCAAAGGTAAAAACAAATTCAAGCGCGAAAAAGCGATTCAAACTTACTGGAAAAGGTAAGGTGAAGCGTTTTCAAGCGAACACTTCGCACATGATGCGTAACAAATCCAAAAAGGCGAAAACTCGTCTAGGAGGATCTACGCTAGTGAGCAGTGCAGACGAAACAAGAATCAAGCGTTTATTGCGCGTGAAGTAAGATTGTTTCTCTAGAAGATTGACTAAAAAGTAGTCAATTTCCCATTTTTTTAACGAGAATACAGGAAAAAGCATTCAATCAAGAATCCCTGTATTGTACTAAAAATTTAATGTCATGCCACGTTCTGTCAATCACGTTGCGTCTAGAAGAAGACGTAAGAAGATATTGAAAGCAGCAAAAGGCTATTTCGGTGCAAGAAGTAAGGTATATACTGTTGCGAAAAACGCAGTCGAGCGCGCAATGCAATATGCTTATCGTGATCGCCGAAATAAAAAACGTGCCTTCCGCCGTTTGTGGATTGCTCGTATCAATGCTGCGGCTCGTCTAAATGGATTGAGCTACTCTAAATTCATTCACCTATTAAAGGAAAATGAAGTAGACTTGAACCGTAAAGTATTGGCTGATTTAGCAATGAATCATCCTGATACCTTCAAGTCAATTGTGAATGATGTGAAGAAATAAGCAATTCATATACATACATATCCAAAATACACGCGCCTTTCAGTTCCTAGAATTGAAAGGCGTTTTTCATTTATTGTAGGTTCATACTCCCATTTTGCAAATGAAAAAGCAGCTTCCCCGGAAGCTGCTTAAAATTATATGCGTACCTAAACCGTATAAATTTTCAGAATTTGGAACAATAGATGAAGCTTTTAAAGCTTTTTTCTTTGTTGCATTTCAAAAATAGGGACAATGCTCCGAATTTCCTTGAAAAATGTGGTGAATGGTAGCTATTTTGTGGTGAATGGTAATTTCGACCAAAAATCGAACTATTTTACTTCAAATAGTTCTCGTTTTGCACCAATTCCTTGCATCTTTAAACTGCTCCATTGTTTAGGTAATTTCGTGTCCAATTGAATAATGCCTTCATCTGTTATCTCCAAACCACCAAAACCCGATAGTACTGCTTGCAGCATTCCACCTGCACCTGTGGCGAAGTACGGATTCGTGCCACCTGCCGTTTCGGAGATGACTCCGAAGGGTGGTACTTCGTTCGGTTTGTAGCTTTTTACGAACAGTTGGTGTGCCTTTTGGACATTACCCAATCTAGAGTGAAGGGTAGAAAGTACCGAATTGCCCATTGCTGGCCCATCGGGTGCCATGCGAGACTCGTAGTAAGCTAAGTCTTTTTCCACTTGTGCTTTATCAGAAATAATGTCTAACGGATAGGATAGCAAATTCACATCGGCTTGCTTAATCATTACGCCATCATAGGTCGCATTTTCGCGGGTAGTGCCATCAGGGAATTGCAGAATTGGAATATTATTCGCTACATGTTCCCAATCAGGATTTGGCGTATAGCCCAATACCTTCGCTGCCTTAGTCGCAATGCGTAAGGAGGTAATAGCCATACCATTGGTGAAGGCATTATTGTCAATATTTTCTTGCCATTCATTCGCGCCTATCACATTATTGATGTCGTATTGACCTTCGCCATTGCGTTCTACCCGACTTGCCCAAAAGTCAGCTACCTCTTTGATGACTGGAAATCCGCGTTCGCGTAGCCATAGCTCATCTTTGGTGACTTGATAATATTTCCAATGCGCCCAAGCAATATCGCCCCCAATATGATGCTGAAATGGCCCTGTCAATGCCCAAACAGGCGTATCTTCCGAGCCATCGCCTGCCGACTCCCAGGGGTACATCGCGCCTTTATAGCCATGTGCAAAGGCATTTTGCTTGGCAGCGGCTAGGCGTTCGTAGCGATATTCTAGCAAAGAGCGTGCAATATCAGGTTGTAAGAGCAACAAAGGCGGGTACATCCAAAGTTCGGTGTCCCAAAATACATGTCCATTGTAGCCAAGTCCAGATAGACCCATTGGCGACAAGCTGTAGGCAGTACCCGCTCGGGCAAAGGAGTAGAGATGATAGATTGCAAAACGAATAGCGCGCTGTGCTTCTAGGTCGCCATCTAGTACAATATCGCTTTGCCAAAGCTCGTCCCAAGCCTGTCGGTGGCGTTTCAGTAGGCGTTCTGTACCTTCTAAGGCGGCGAAAATAGTGAGGCGTTCAGCTTCGTTGTGCGGGTCTTCGTAATGTTCCGTAGAACAAGCAGAAGCCACAAGACTAAAGCGATAGGTTTCGCCTGCTTTTAGGGTTTTGTAGAATTTCATGAGGTGCATATTATAGTCCCAATCTTCGTGGATGAGGTCGGGTTCGCTGCCGTGCTTTTCTGGAAAAATAAAGCTATTGGAGGCTGCTACTTTGTGCTTACCCGACGGACTATCCGCTACGGAAGTCATCAAAGGAATCAGCACATGCGGGCGGTCTATTTCAGCATAATAGTTGCGAACATCTTTCAGGTGGTTGGGGGCTTCTATCACGCTCATTGGTGTGATTTCGATGTCTTTTTTAGCGGTAATTTCCACCATAGTCAAAGCCGTATAGGGCAAATGCCGCAGTGCCATCATCGTGTGCTTGACGCTTGCTTTATCTCCCACATCGAAAGTGGTCGTGAGTGCGGCTTGTTTCATGTCGAGCGTTTGGGCATAATTGCTAATATCGCGCCGCCCGATACGTCGGCGGTCAATATCCAAATTCATATTTACATGATTAAATGTCTTCAGAATATTGGACACCCGCCCGCGCTGATAGTAGTCATACACACCATTGAGTACCACATCTTTCACCCGCATCGGTTCAGGAGAGGACACAATGCCTATCATGCCATTAGCAACGGTGACTCCATAATAATTGCTCGGATCAATATCCTTCGCCTGCACATGCCAGGGCGAGTCCGAATAATCTTGTGCTAAAAGTGGATAAGAGAAACAAAGTAATGCCAGTAAAAGTGTCTGCTTTTTCATTATTGAATTTTTCTTTAGAAGAAGAGAGATGCGAGATCATTCGCTTTGCTCATTGAGAGATGAGAGACTTATGAGTATAGATTTTTGCTCTTCTTAGTAAAGATAATACCTCGTATCTGTTCTCTCATCTCTCTTCTAAATAATTACTATTTTTTTAGTATAAATTGTATCTGAAAGCTGGATTTTTACTACGTAAATACCTTTTGTGAAATCAGCTATATCTATTCTATTATTTGTGTTAGATAGTGCTGTTGTTTGTACTAGTTTTCCTTGTATGTCATATATTTCTACTCGCGCATCTTTACTATTTTTTATGTCAATGCTAATAAAACTACTAGCAGGATTTGGGTATATTTTTATACCATCCTCCTGCAAATTATCTGCTATTGCTACGGTTTCTTCTGCTATTTGGAAATCCCAAATACCGCGTCCATACGTACCAAAGCGCACCGTATTTTTATCTGCTAAAAACTCGACAGACCAATAGGTTTGAGTAGGCGCGCCCATGCCGTGCATATCGTACCATTGTTCGGTTTCCTTGATATAGACATAAGGGCCAGCCTCCGTAGCAGCAAATAGCATACTTTCATCAGCATTAGCTACCAGTTCAAATACGAGCGTTGGGGGTAATCCCTCGCGCATCGGTGCGAAATTTCGTCCATTATCGTAGGAGACATATACAGGGGCATCTTCATAGCCACTGCCGCCCATATAGACGGTGTTTTCATCGAATTGCGAAGCTAAAATCGTAGAGCCATATAAGTAATGGGGTTCAGGTACAAGCACAAAGCTTTGTTCCCAATTATTGCCGCCATCTTCGGAATAGTAAAAGAAGCCATTGGTGGTAGCTGCATACCATAGGCGATTGTTCAAAGGTGAAATTTCCATAGCGGAAACTTCACCATCCGAAGCCGCTTTGAAATCGAAGGGATATTGATGGGTTTGGATGCTTTCGCCTACTGCTGTAAGTTCAATAATGTGCGAACCTTGTCCACCATTCACATTGCCACCTGCCATATAAATTTGCTGGTCTTGCGGATTGGGACTCGCTAGTAAAGGCGGAATCCAAACGGTTTCATGGTCGGATATTAAATCGAAAGAAGCCGTTAAGTAGCCTGTTTCTGGATTGTCATAATAAGATACCCAACCATCTGGGTAGACTGTCCAAAGTTTTGAACCATTATCCGAGAAAACGATATGTCCGTAGTCTCCAGAAATGACTTGCTCAAAGTCGAGTATATTGTTAGTATCATTATCAAAAGCGCGTTGCAAGCCTTGGTCTTGTGTGCCAGCATATACAAAGTCCGTATTTGCAGGTAGGGTTTTTGCGCTGTAATATTGACTAACATTTAAGCCTTCCATGCCAATATTTCGATTGGTACGCGCATAGTCATAAGAAATGCTGAGACCACCATGATTACTGATGAGTAGAAATGGAATACCTTCAGCCGTTTTAAATTCATTGAATTGCATAATGTCGGCATGTAATTTGAATTCTACATCATTATAATATTCGCCCCATCCATTCACGCGCTGCCAACTCACCCCTGCATTTTCACTACGATAGCATTCTACCTCACCCATATACATCCTATCTGGATTAGTAGGCGAAATATAAACACCCACCGACCAGGGGGCAGCAGGCAACGTACTTATTTTCCCCCAAGTAACTCCTTCATTTTTGGAGACGAATAATTCATTTAAGTCATTGTAAGTATATAACCAAACACTATCGCCGCGCATAGTAGCGGCTAGGTTGGCATCTGCATCACCTAGATTTAGATCGGACGTATGCAATAGTTCAAATTCATTTGCTGTATTTAGTTTGTAGGTTTTAGTTTGTCCTATTAAGCGTTCTATAAGATAGAATGTATCTGTATGGTGTGCTTGAGTAAATGCAATGTCACGTAAATCCCCTTCGCCAAAATTGTGAATTTTTGTGAAGTTTTCGCCAGCATCCAAAGAGCGATACATGCTTACTGATGATTGCCATTCTACTTCATCCCACTCTTGTACTGCCATATAAATTGCGCCATCCAAATGTTTGATTTCGCGTCTGTCACCCCAATTATCGTAGGAAGTTTGTAGTCCATTGGCGGCTGTCCATGTTTGTCCGTCATCATCAGAGTAGTGTACGATTTTGTTAATCATAGTCAAGAGTCGTTCTTGCCCCTCTTTTTCGATGAGGAGTAAAGCGCGATCTCTAAATTGAAATTCTTCATTCACTACTTCCCATTGCGAACCATCGGGTTTGCCTTTCCAAAGTGTGCCACC
>JAHDCQ010000029.1:0-20847 GCA_020629845.1 Saprospiraceae bacterium
CCAATAGGGGATATCCGAATTTGAATTGTCTTGATAGATGAGAACGTTTCTTTAGTACACTGTAAATTAAATAGCTTCGTGTTTTGACTCGGCTTGTTTTTTCGGTATTCGAGGCGCGAAATTGGGAACATAACGGGTTATGAAGCCCTATTTTGGAACGAAGAATACTGGAAAAAGAAGCAGTCAAAAATCCGAAGAAATTTATTTTACAGTGTACTTAGCACAAACCAACAACTTATGAATGAAGATTTTTACATAACACTTATTTATAAAAAACTATCGGGGGAAATTAGCCCTGCCGAGCAAAGGCAGTTGGAGGCTTGGATAGCGCAATCCAAAGACAACCAACGCACGGCGGCAAGTGTGGAAAAAGCATGGAATGCCAGCGATTTACTGCAAGCACAAGTGGACGATATAGATTTAGATGCAGAATTTGGTGCTTTAGAAGCTTTGCTGGAGGAGGAAGAAGCGGAATTGCCTACTCCTGCAAAAGAAGCGACCATCAGACCGCTTGAGCGGCAAGCTAGTCCCCGTCGCAATTGGTTAGCGATTGCTGCAAGCGTGCTGATGATAGTAGCGGCAGGCTTTTTGTTGCGTAATGCTATGAGTGGTGGCACAGATACACCGCAATGGGCAAAAGTAGTGACGCAAGATGAAGGCAAAAGCGTACAATTACCCGATGGTTCGACGGTCTATCTCAATAAGCAAAGTGCGCTAAGTTACTTTACAGAAATGACGGGAGAAAAGCGTGAAGTAAAGCTTCAAGGCGAAGCGTTTTTTGAAGTAGAACATAATGCAGCGCGTCCTTTTGAAGTAGCGACTTCTGGGGAAACAATAAGCGTTTTAGGCACTAGTTTTAATGTAAAAACAAGCGATACGGGACGCACCTCCGTTTATGTCGCTACGGGAAAAGTAGGGGTGGTGCAAGTGGGAAGTACTGAAAATATGGTGTTAGAAAAAGGAGAGCAAGGCATCTCTAACTCTGCGAACAAGGAATTAAAGCATTTGGGAAAGCAATCTGGAAATGTGCTGGCTTGGCACACGCGACAGCTCGAATTTGACGTAACACCTTTGTCCGAAGTGCTACCACAAATAGAGCAATTATATAATGTAAAATTGGTTCTTGAAAACAAGGAATTAAATAGCTGTCCTTTCGATGCCAGCTTCGATAAAGAAGGACTAGATGATGTCTTGGATGTCCTTGAAACGATACTAAGTGCAGAAGTAGAACGAGTAGGAAATACGTATACCATTAAAGGGGGAGCTTGTTAATATTGTTTATGAAAAAAATGCTTATCCTATTTCTATTTTTAGCAAACTATGGTTTTGCTCAATCGCCTTTGCGTACAAGCATAGATTTTTCAGTAGAAAATATAAGTATCAAAGATGCCCTAAATCAACTCGCCGAACTTGCAGGAACGGACATTGCTTTTAGTAGTAATTTTTTTAAAAAAAGTGCGCCCATTAGTGCCGATTTTCAGCAAGCCAGCTTGGAAAGTATTCTAGTCTATCTGCTACGCGACACCAATATTGACTACAAACTATCGGGTAAGCGCGTCCTCCTTTTCCGAAAGAAAGAAAGCTCCTACACCCTCAGTGGCTATATCGAAGATAGTGATTCGGGAGAACACTTAATTTCCGCTACGGTCTATTGCCCCAGCTTACAGCGCGGAACGGTGACGAACGAATATGGTTTTTATAGTCTACAGCTTCCCGCAGGCGAGAATGAGTTGTCTTTTAGTTATTTGGGCTATGCCGAATCTATACAGCAGCTTCAACTAAATGAAAACATACGTCAGAATATTCAATTATCACCTACCCTCACGCTGGCGGAAGTAGTCGTTACACCTACCAAAGGCTCGAATATAGCCGCGACTTCCGACGAGCAACATGACTTCTATCCCAATCATAAAAAAATGCTGGAACTCAGTCCTAGCTTAGGGGGTGCATCCGACCCGATTCGTACAGCACAATTGCTGCCAGGTATTCAATCTGGCCCTGATGGCACGAGTGGACTCTTCGTGCGGGGTGGCAACAATGGACACAACCTCATGCTACTCGATGGTGTACCTGTCTACATTCCCTATCACATGATGGGCTTGTTTTCGGTCTATAATCAACATACGGTGCGCTCGGCGAAGATTTTTAAAGGAAGTTTTCCAGCACGTTATGGCGGGCGATTGTCATCAGTATTTGATGTGCGTACACGCGAAGGCAATCAGTATAAATGGCAAGGAATGGCGGAGGGGAATTTGGTCAATATGAGTGCATTAGTAGAAGGGCCAATCCAAAAAGGAAAAAGTTCGATACTGGTAGCTGGGCGAGCTTCGCACTCTAGTTTTCTACTACGCCCTTTTTTGAAACAAACCTATTTCAATTCGGAATCGGAGGATATAGACATTGGGTTTTATGGCGTAAATGTCAAGCTCAATTACAGCCTTTCCGATAAAGACAGACTCTATTTAAGTCATTATAGTGGTAGGGATGTTATGGGTAGTAGTAGCGAGGAGGTGGTAGAAGGCATAGAAACAGAAAAAGTGGAATTGCTTTGGGGGAATAGCGTAACGGCCTTGCGCTGGAATCACTTATACCACCACAAATTATTTTCTAATACCACCCTTACACATAGCTTTTTTGGCTATGAATACGCCACCTTTTCGAAATTTCAGGAAGAAGAGGACAGCGACGAGATAGAAGCACAAGTACTAGATATGTTTTCGACTAATAATGAAATAGGTTTGAAAACAGATTTTGATTATTTGGCGAATGCACGACACCGCCTGCGTTTTGGTGGCGGGGTGGCTTTGCGTTCCTTCCGTCCTGAATTAATTTATTTGGAAGGAGAAGATATTGAATCTGATATTTTGGATGAATTAGATTTAGATGATTTTGAAGCCACCTACCGCGATGCTGCTACTTTTGAAGCTACAGAAGCTCATCTTTATCTTGAAGATCATATATCGCTTAATCCCAATTGGCAAGTGGAGGCAGGCTTGCGCTGGAGTAGTTTTTTATCCAATGAACGAAATTACAGCCGCTTAGAACCACGCTTAATGACGAGTTATC
Source organism: Saprospiraceae bacterium (assembly GCA_020629845.1). Classification (GTDB taxonomy): domain Bacteria; phylum Bacteroidota; class Bacteroidia; order Chitinophagales; family Saprospiraceae; genus JAAUTG01. Next base: position 3,067 of record JAHDCQ010000029.1, read on the forward strand.
GTCTTAATGAGCAGTTCGCTCTGCGTACATCAGCGAGCCGTATGATACAATATTTGCATTTGGTATCCTATAACAATATTCGTCTACCGAATGATTTATGGATACCTTCGGATGCCGATTTGCTCCCTGAAGAGGCGTGGCAGGCAGAAGTGGGACTTACTTTTTCGCTCAATACACAGACAAGTATTTCGCTCGATGGCTACGTCAAAACACTTGATAATCTCTACACCTATCCTGAAGGTTTTGAATTTGATGAAGAGGAATTTGAACAGTTCTTAGTAAGCGGAGGCGGTGAGGTACAGGGTATTGAATTTGCCCTAAAACACAATGGCACAAGCACGGGCGGTTTGCTCTCCTATGCTTATACACAATCCACGCGCCAATTCGAGGACATCAATGACGGAGCGGCTTTTGCTTATGCCCATAATCATCCACATCAACTGAAGTTGTTTTTATATCGGACACTAACGCGCCATCTGAATGTTTCTATGAATTGGGTCTTTTTTTCAGCAAGTCCCATCCTAAACCTTGCACCGCTTGATAATCTTGTAGACGGATTAGACGCACCCGACACGCCTATTGATGTACTCGGAAACACGGACTATCACCGCTTGGATGTGAATGCCCGCTATCGCTGGGGCAATCGCTTTGAACACAGCCTACAATTGGGTGCGTACAACCTCTATGATCGTCGAAATATCGCCTATTATCGCTTGGATTTGAATGAAGAACGCTATGAGGAAGTGTATAGCTTACCGTTTCGACTTTCGGCGGCTTATCGTTTTCGGTTTTAGGGGCGGCTATTAGTTTGCATAAGTATTTTCCTTCTGTAAAGAATCTGCTGACGTTTGGCTTGAACTCTGTTCGAGTCGTAATGTGTTATCGAAACGCTGTTTCGAGGGTTGCAGTTTGCCTAATTTAGTGGGACGAAACAGCGTTTCGATAACACATTCAGGCTTGAATCTCCCCGATAACTATACGGGGCAAGCCCAACTCAGTATAAACAACTTCAGCAAAACCCTCGGAAGCTGTTTTAAAACCTCTACTTATTTTTGTGTCCCTGCTTTTTCATTCTTCATGCGCTGAAAAAAGCAACTATTGCTTCATCAATTTCTTTGTAATAATCGGTATGCCGTCCATCTCTGCAGACAAGAAGTAGATACCTGCGGGAAGTTGTTCGCCAAAATAGATGCGTTGAGCATGCCTGACGGACTGCGTATGCATTAATTCGCCTAAGACATTGTACAACTTCAAATCCGCCATTTGGAGCTGTTCTGGTAGCTGTATTTCTACTGCGACCGCCTCCTGGAATGGATTGGGCATTATAGAAAGCTGAGTCGCTTCGGCAATAGTTTCAGCTACATTTTCTATTAGGTCATCTCGCACTTCAAAGTAATCTATACCTACCTCCAAAAAAGAAAAATCGCCACTGTCTCCAGTCTCAAATATGATGCGCATATCGTCGGTCAGTTCAATATCCCACTCATTCAGTAAGTATTCCGAAAAATGCCAAGTAGTATCCAGTTGCGTTATCGTTTCCAGAGTGATTTCTTCTATGCCATTAGAAAGGGAAATATGGAGTTGGTCATCTCCACCGATTAAGGCATCGCTATAAAACCAGCGATAATAACTCAAGACTGGAGCTTGATAATTACGCAAATCCATAGGCGGCGAACTGAGTCTACCTATACTGAACGATAAGTATATGTCGTCTTCATCCAAACTGATATTGGCTGCTCTATAGCATTGTTCGCCTAAATCGAAAGCCACGTCGGAGGCAAGATTATTGATAAAAGGGTCGTTGCTAAATTCCATAGGTTTCATTAATCTCCAAAGTTTTGCGTTGCCATTATAAGTTTCCTCCCAGCCTAAATCTATTTCAAACTCATCGCGATAGCCTTCTTCCAATCGGAATATCAAGTCTTGTCCTGCTATGTTTTCGTCAATAGAAAGTGTATCGAGCCAGTAGCCCCAACCGCCTACATATAAGGTATAGTCATTCGCTACTATATCTGCTAGACTGAAATTTCCATTTTCATCCGAATGTATGCGGTAGTTTGCCTCTTCGCTATTTAGCACTATTAAAGCATTAGCGGCAGGAGCATCATTAGCAGCTAAGAGCGTTTGTCCAGCGATAGCAAAACGGGGGGTAGGTTCTAGCTCCACATTCAGTTCAGTGATTTCGCCATTTATCAAGTCTACTTCTATTGTTTTTGGAAAATAGCCGAACTTCTCGAAAGTAACGGCAAATACTCCAGCTTGTGCTTGACCTGTTTTATATCGCCCTAGCAGATTCGTTTTTTCATAAGCTCCTTGTTCCGAAGTAATACTTACTTCTACATTGGGTAAAATAGCCCTTGTGGAAGCATCTCTCACTACTCCTTCCAAGTAGCAGGCTCTAGTGTAGGTCGGTTCTACCACGAATAAATCGCCTTGCATATCCGAGGCTAATAAGAGTCCAGAAGGTAAATAAGGATAAGCTCCCCAGCACCCATTAAAGCCACCATCTTGTCCTCCAAAGGTGTCGAAATAGCCTACTTCTACTAAGTTGTCTGGATGAGTAGCATCTACAATCACCATTCCATCGGTATAGTGGGAAATAATGAGATAGTCATTTAGTACATGTACATTATGAGGAATAACACCGCTATTTAGGCTCTTCGGTGGGCGAAATTCGTCCAGTAGCCGAATATTAGTTAAGTCAGAAATATCATAAGCTGCAGTAGGGGCATCGCCTCGCTCGTCGGTAGTGAAAAGGATAGTACCATCATCCGAAAGCCAGGTATTATGGGTAAAAGTAAAAGGGGTTGCTTGAGTAGCTAGTAGTTGAGGGTTGGTTTTATCTGCGACATCTATAATCGAAAAAATGCCATCGTTGATATCAGAACTATAGAGTTGATTATCTCGTGCATATACATCGTGCGAGTAGCGCGCTTCTGTTTTACCTACGTAAATAGGTTTGCCTGGATCCGAAAAAACATCAATAATAAGCGGCCCTCCAGCATTGAGATTGCAGCCTGCTAGATAAGCGTAGCCAGATTCATCAATGTACAAATTATGACAAGTTGATAGCTGCCCCTCTTCTGGAATTTCTGGCGACCAATAGTAATAGGGCATGCTATCAGGTAGCATAGATAAATCCATTACCAGTAGTCCCTCATCGGTTTCGTTGATGACATAGGCATGATGTCCCCACGTTTTTATATCGCGCCAAGTGGTACTCGGCCCATCTGCAAAGGCAACTTCCACGAGGTTGTTAGGATCAGCGAGACTCACTACCGAAACGCCTGTCGCCAAACCCATTAGGGCATATTCCGTGCCATCAGGCGCGACATATCCCCAAATATCATTTCCTGCAGTATTAGGATAGGTAATAGAACCTACTAAAGAGGTATTGAGTTGCGCTAGTCCAATAGTACTGGATAGCAACAAAGTGAATAGAATAAAGTGCTTCATATTTAGTGTTTATAAAGTTTTGGGATAGCGTGTAGTGTTGGGGCAGTTCTCATCCGAATGTCGTCAACTTATTTCAGGCATACACAATCCATTTTCAATTTGGTGAACATCTTAACAAAGATACCCTCTTTTCAAACAAAAATGATATAGTACAGCAAACACGGGTGTAGGACAAATTTCCCAAGTCACATGATTTATCCCAATGGAACGTGTTCCATTGGATGGGAAAAGGGATTTTTGTCCTACACCCAGCAAACACTACTGAAACACCCGTACATAATCCACGACCATGCGCTGCGGAAAAATACTAGTACCATCGGGGCTGCCAGGCCAATTGCCGCCAACGGCTACATTGAAAATAAAAAAGAAGGGTGCATTGAACGGGTAGACCTCTGTACCGCGCTCATACTCAAAATATTTCTGGTCATCCAAGTACCACTCTATTTTATCTGCTCCCCAAAGGATGGAATAGACATGGAATTCATCCCAAGTATTGCCTCCGCTTATCTCTACCGAATTGCCTGTATAGCGATGTACGCTAAAGTCCGCGCCATAGTGTACCGTGCCATGTATCGTACCCAATTCGCGCCCGATAAGCTCCATAATATCAATTTCGCCACAGGCTGGCCAGCCCGCTTCTTCAAAGTTGGCACCAAGCATCCAAAGAGCAGGCCAAAGTCCATTGCCGAATGGCATAGTGGCGCGAATATCAATGCGGCCGTATTGGAATTCCTGTTTGCCTTTAGTAATCATGCGTGTGGAGGAATAATTGAAGCCATTGATCGCTTCTTGTTCTGCCGTAATTACCAGATGCCCGTCCTGAATGCTCGCATTGCGATCGGTATAATATTGAAGTTCATTATTGCCCCAGCCACCTATGCCATTGCCTATCTCAAACGTCCAATTGGATTCATCCACACTATCACCGTCAAATTCATCTGCCCAGACTAGTTCCATTCCTTCATAGCTCATAGGGCTGGTATAGCCTGCATCTGGAATACTTGCACTACGTGCACTATCATTACTATCAATAGTCCCTGCTGCCATATCGCCCAAAAAAATAGCAGGTGCACTCACTTCTGAGAGTACTACATTTAGGCGTTCGCGCGGTTCGAAGAAGGTATCATCTATGATTTCTATAGTAATGCTTTGGCTCATTTCGCCTGGGGCAAAAGTGAGCGTAGCTGTTTGCGCCACATAATCGCGTCCTGCTTGAGCGGTGCCGTCTTGCGTACTATACGTTACGTCAATCGGCGCGTCATGCCTACGATTAAGCGTCACTTCAAAAGTAAGGTTTTCTTGCTCTGCTGCACTTGCATTATTAATGAAAACCGTAAGGGGTAAGCTGGTATCAATATCATCACTAGCATCATCGCCGCAGGCGAATAAACTAATTAATAGCAAATAACTAATTGACCATAATAGTATTCTCATCATTCTGAATTATTGTTTCAATATTTAGCTTCCTAGACTTTGGACAAAAGCGTCCTAAATAAAAGCAGAATGAACAGGTATAGTTTAAAGTGTGAAAAATAAAAATACCAAGACATTTTGCCATTCAATAATAGGCTTAAAAGTTGAGAAGAGCAAGGCATTAGCTATCGACTTAGCCAATTTAGTGATAGTATTAACCAGTAATGCAGTTTCTTAGATAACTGGATAGAAATTGTTTACTATTGGTTGATATCGGGGGCAAGGGAGGAATGCACCTTTTGTTACAATGCACTAGAGTCTTAAACTAGAATTAAGAACGCTAAAGGAATTGAGTATCGCATAATGGTTGTTTGGGAGTAGAACGTATAAATAGTATCGAATGCTGCTTTACAAATTACTATTCCTGCATCGCCTCCGTAAAAAAGGCACTCAATGGACGCGAAGCCTGATAATAATCCATCACCGTATCCACTACATCATCGCTTAGCAGGCTTTCTGCATCTAATGCTTTGCAATAATAAAACTGCTTATTGAAGAGCAAAGGCTGTTGCTCAGCAGCCTCGTGGAATTCTTTAGCAAGTCGCTTATTTTTTTCGCCTAATATTTCTCCAAAACGACTCCTAAAAGTATCATCAGCGATGAGTGTTGCAAATTCATCTGCATGCATGACCATAGATTCCCGAATGCGCTTCAAGGTCTTCGTATCTGGGCGATAAACGCCACTATAAATGCCAAAGGTTTCGTCATTCGCTTGCAGATAAATTCCTGGTTGACTATGATCTTTGCGCCCCTTATGATTAATAGCTGCCGAAGCATGGAGCTTGTACGGTGTTTTGTCTTTGCTGAAACGCGTATCGCGATAAATACGAAAAATACATTCTTTAGGCGTGATGATAAGGCTGGGGTCTTCTATTTGAATGCGTTCAATAATCGCGGCAATGAGTGACTCAAAGGGCTTTTTTACGCTCTTTTCGTAGCGTTTCTTTTGGGCGTGAAACCATTCGCGTTCGTTATTATCGCGTAGTTCTGCAAAGAATTGAAGAAAATCAGGAGTGCAATAAGCCATGATTGTGAAATTGAACAAAATGGGTGTGTATAATAAATTGCACAATTGTATGATTTGCTTCTCCCACCAATGAATTGGTGGGGGACGTATGCAAAAACATACATTATAAATTTTTCAGGCGAAAAAGTGCAATTTGTTATACACACACAAAAAAAATAGTGGATGAATGCTTTATAAACACTAATTTTCTACCTTCGGTTGTTCAAGTACGGCGGAGTTTTGTGTTTTTAAATCCCAATTTACAATAATTGCCAACATCAAAAAGAAGAAGGAACCGACTTTATCCGTCTCAATGAGATCATTTATCAATAAGACACTTAAAATGATGACAAAAGAAAGCGTAGCCGCCAATAGGTAAGTTCTATCCGTACGGCTTTTTGTACGATGATAAATACTTTCCGCCCGAACTAAAGTATAAAAACAAAGCAACAAAAAGATAAGCAAGCCAGGTATGCCCTGCTCCAGCGCGACGGTGAGGTAGTAATTATGTGCGCTTGATTGCTCTGGATTGTCACTTACATACGTACGAAAACGATTGACGGTATAGCTATGGTAGAAATGATAAAAATTGCCTGGGCCGAAACCCAATGCGGGTTTTTCCATTACCATAAACGCCCCCGCTACCCAACGATAGACGCGCTCCATCGTGGAAATATCTTCTAGCTTATAGGTGGCTTCCAAGAGGTCATCGAAGTCTTTATGGGTGATGGCGCGTTCGTATTGCGGCGCGTAGTCGAGGTAATTATTTTTGTTACTCAGGTGAGCAATACCGAGTAAAAGTAAACCAACTGCCACACCAAGCATATATTTCGTCCAACGCAAACGAATGACCACGTATACGCCTGCTGCTAATATCAAAGCCACATAAGCTGCTCGTGTATAGGACAGGTAAATTGCGACTAATAAAAACGGAATCAAAGCGATCAGGATATTACGAACCAGAGGACGGTCTTTATACCAAAATACGGCATACCAAAGAAAGGGGAAAAATAGAGCCATCAAGCAGGCATAGTTTACGTGGTTGCGATAGAAAGGGTCGAGTACTTTATAAACATCTTCAAAAGAAAAACCATAAGCAGAGTGCCGAATAAGTACCACTATAATAGTAAGCATCAAAGGGATAAATATCCATACAAACAGCCGTCGAATATCGGCACGTTGCTGCAATAAATGCCCTGCCAAAAGATAAAAGGTGATGATATACCACACCTTAGCTAAGGCGAATTTTAGGGAAATTATTAAATAATCCGAGGTAACGGTCGTGATAAGCACCCAACCCAAATGCAACAGAATCAGTAAGCTAATGGGATGGCGCAAAAAGCGTCCGTCTATGCGCTCTCCATAGCGTAGCGCGTAGAGCAGATACACGCCCATGAGTCCAATAATAAGCGGCTCGCTTGGGAAGTCCGTACCAATGCCGTTCTCAAAATACAATTCCGTGGATAAGGGCAAGCAAGCTAAGAGCAAATAGAACAAGATTTTAAAATCGACAATAGCCAAAAATACAATCAGCGCGGCAAGCGGTAAGGCTAGTAGGAAGTAAAACTCCGTCGCTAATGCCAGCAAAATACTACCCACTAATAAGCCTCCGAAACCTAAAAGTAGGTTGCGTAAAGGGTGCTCAGAAGGAATAATATATTGCAGCGATTTCGCTATCATGGATTCGATTTTCTACTGCAACAATAGGGAAGTATTTGGATTATCGCAAATGAGGGTTTGGGTATTTTAGCAATTTGTTTAGACTATCATACTCAAGGAACTTAGTTCTTTGACTTTCTTGTACTCAACGGATTTTTATTTTTCTAATTCTGAGTATAGCTTGGATGTTTACTAACCTACTAAGAATTGAAATAACCTATAATCTGAAAATAGTATTGTGTAGTACAAACGCAAGTGAGGTACACGACCTCACTTGCTTGTTTCCCACTTTGTTAGCGGTTCTTTTCAAGCTTCTAAAATACAACTACTCTTTAGGATGATTTTTCTCCTTTTCGCAAGGACAAGCTTGGATAGCAGACCATTTTATATGCCAATTGTATTGTTGTGCAGTATTAATTCTTAGAGGGTTCAATTGTCCAAAATGTCCATTATCATCAGTCCACCTAATATATATTCTGAATCCATTTGGTGTAGGACGATAAATTGAATTTACACCATTAACACACCAATGATGACTATTTCCTTCCAATGTAGCTATATAATGTGGTGTCTTTGTAAAACCACATGCTGACGTATCAACATCAACATAAAGTCCATTATTTGAGTAATTAACCCAATCATTTGAGGATGTTACTCCTTGTGAGATTTGAAACATATTAATTGATTTAGTTTTTATTAATGGCCTACTCTAAACAGTTTTCGGCTTTCCTGTTGTAGGTTATTATTTGGTGTCGTTTCCCACAATTTTCCGACTTTGGGGGAGCAACCCTAATTGCTCTATTTGGATTTTTTTTATAAAAACTGCTAACTTAATTTATAGATTCCACCTTAGCAAGGTTTACAATACATGATATTATATAAATGCCTAAATTTTACAAGAAATTAATCCCCAGTTCTTGCTCTAATATTAAATGTATTCATACAATTGGTTCCTAATTTTTAGAACAAGAAAGACTAAAAAGAAAAGAGTTTCTCGTTGTTTTACATTATTGGCGTTTTTTAGCATTGTTGAATATTTGGTAAATATACATTTTTCCAAAATTAAAGTCAAGCTCTAATGGTAATTTATGATACAAATGCATATCTGCCCAAGTGTTTTCTAACAATATCCGTTGGTACATGAAGTCAATTTATCGGAGTTTACGCGAGACTTCCTCAAATACACCCATGATATCAGTAACCCATTATATTCTATAATCTACCCACACACTAACTCGGAAATACAATCCGAACCAAACGCAAGCGTCCCCTAAAATCGCTTGGCACCAGCATTACATTTGCACCAACTTGTATTGCTTCTTGAAAACGTAAGCGGAGTTTTTGATTATCCGTACTCATCACACTATTGCGATCGAAGCAACCAGTGCCGCGCAGCACATATTCACTCACTGTGTTTTCGTACTTAATGTCGTCATTGAAAATGAGGCGTAGCGTACTCGGCGTTTTCAGGGGGAAATAAGAGGCATAAATCACATCGCCCTCTTGCGAAAATTGCTTTTTCTGGAGTACCTTCACCCAATGCAAGCGTCCATCAGGATGGATGGAAATTGCCATAATGTCCTCGTAATAATAATCTCGCAACAGATTCGCCTCCGTAGGGTTGTAATAGCCTGTTGTGCTACGCGAATAGGGGCGTTCATTTACTTTTTTGCGCTCAATGATGCTAATAATGCCCCCATCTTGCCGAAAAAGGACATCCTGCACCACGGAGTCATCAATACCTCGATTTTTACCAGGAGCTTCTTTGCCTAGAAAATTCTTTACAATCTCGTCCTCAAAAGGATGAAATGCCATCGTATGCCCATCAGGATTTTTAGGGTCGATAGAAAGGAAAAACGCACCTTCCGAACGTGCTTGATTTTTCACGCCATATAAGCCGCCTGCCTGTAGGCGTTGATTGACATTGTCATACTCAAAGTAGACATCATAGCTAAGGTGGCTTCGCATATCTAGCTTATAGCTGTGTAGCGTGGTATCGGCTGCAGAAAAATAGTAACATTCGTAATGGTGTTCTTCTATTTTATATTTGAAATTATCCTTTGCCACTATCATATGAAAGTCGCCTTCATCACTTAGAATCAGTTGGGTTTCGTCGCGCCCCAATAGTAATTTATCGGGTGAAAAAGATTCTTCCCAAAGCACTTCTTTTCGCTCAATATCGAACACTAGAGCGTTTACGGTACGGTTATTTTCGGTAGAATAAATCAATACTTTAGAGCGATTTTCGGAGGGCATGGCTTCATACTCTTGAGCTATCAGCGAGCTACCAAAATTCTTAATCAAGGTCGAGTCTACCAAATTGGCGGCGGCATCGTAGGTATGAATTTTTACAAAGGTTTCGAGTTTCATGTGATATTCATACACCACATGAAAGGCTTTTTCATCTGAAATGACATCTAATATTTTCGGACGACGTTTATCTAGCGTGATTTCTTTATCCCAGGTCTTTTTTAAGTTTTGGTCAAATGCTTGCACTCCAAACTCTGTCTCTCTATCCTGAAATATGAGTGTTTGTCCTTTCATGCGCCCAATGATGTGATAGGCTTCTTCCTTTCGCAGCGATAATTCTTCCGAAATCGTTACGACTTGTGCATAGCTCACACTCGCACAAAACAGACAAAATAAAAGAATGCTTTTCTTCATAATATTACTCGATGAGTTCAATAATAAATATCCATTCTTAATGTTCGGATTTAACTAAAAGTGCCTACTCTTTCTGACGTATTCCCTTTTAATTAAATCCGAACAATGGATATTTAATTATTTCACAATTCTTGGAAAAGGCAAAAAACTTGCTTCTATAACGCTCCAAGTTTACAATTTGTGCTTTATCTTCGCGTTCCTTTTGAGTATTTCACTCCTTTCTAAACAGAAATATAAAAATTATCATGCAATTAGATAAAATAGTAGCAGTAAGCGGTACCATGAATGGCATTTTCAGAATGGCAGCAAACCGCAGCAATGGCTTGATACTAGAAAACTTAGATACGGGTAAGCGCAAATTTGCTTCTATTCGTCGCCACCAATTTACACCACTCAATTCGGTAGGTATCTACACGGATGATGGCGATTCGGTAGAAATTGCGCAGGTATTTCGTGCGATGTTGGAGCAATTGGAGGAAAATCCACCGATAGACCCTAAAGCAAAGAAGGAAGACCTCCGCGCTTATTTCAAAAAAGTACTCCCCAATCATGATGAGGATAATGTTTATCCAAGAGATATTCGCCGCGTGATAAAGTGGTTCAGTTTTCTGCATAGTCGCGATTTATTGAAAGAAGAGGAAGCGACTACAGAAGAGACGAGTGCGAAGGAGGAGGAATAAGGCATCTATTGAATTTATCTGCTAAATAGAAAGTGTGTATAACAAATTGCACTTTTTCGACTGAAAAATTTACAATGTATGTTTTTACATACGTCCCCCACCAATTCATTGGTGGGAAAAGCAAATCATACAATTGTGCAATTTGTTATACACACAAATAGAAATTAGCAGATAAATTCTCCACAAAAAACCTAATTTTACACTCCAATTCCTATCAATATGAAACAGCTTTACTTGCTCTTGTTGCTGTGCTTCACGCAGCAACACCTATCTGCACAATGTGATCCACAGCCCATTGATGGCGCACAAATGCTTTTCCTAGCCAGCGAAGACGAAGCACATCCTATTACAAATGTAGCCGATGGCGATTCGACCACTTTTTGGCGTACACGCGGCAATACGCCTTTCCCGCATGTCATTGAACTCGACCTCGGTGGCGAATACATCGTGGAGCAATTAAGCGTATTGCCTCGACAAGATAATGACAATGGCAAACTAGCAGGCTACGAAATTTATGCCAGTCTTTATGCCGATTTTGTACAAGCAGAAAAAATAGGCACACTTAGCTATGGAAGCCATCAAGATTCCACAGCTAAGATGATTCAGTTTGGAGCAATTCGCACGCGCTTTCTTCGCATAGTAGGCACATCTAATTTTGACCCCTCTAATCCGCATCGCTTGATGATTGCAGAATTGACAATTTACGAAAGCCCTTGCGCCGAAGTAGGTCGCCAAAATCAGACTATACATTTTGAGCCTATTTCTAAGCAACTCACTATTAACGCGCCTTTCACGCCTGAAGTAATCGCTAGCTCAGGGCTTGCTTCTACCCTAGAAGTGATGGGCGGCCCTGCACAAATAACGGACGATAAAATCATATTCACAGGCGAGGAAGGAATCGTTAAGTTACGTGCTCATCAAGCAGGCGATGCTAACTTTTACCCTAGCGAGGCTTTTTATAGTTTCCAAGTCATTGACCCTAGCCTTTATGTGCCAAGTTTGCAAACACGTGTTTCGGAGAATTTTCCTTTAGAAATGCCTGAATTAATGCCTTATTTGCTAAGTGCCACTACCAACATTGAGCATGATGATGTCTTACAGATTGAGCGTGTTAATTTTGAAATAAATGGCAACATCTATCCTGCCGAAGCTGTCAAAAATGGCTATCAAATTTGGTGGACTCCTGAGACCTACGGGGAGCAACTTATCACCATCAAAAGTCACGCTTCCAATGGTTTAATGGCAGCCGTCAATCGAGTGCTTTATGTAGAACCTCCTAGCAATCAAGACCAAAGTGTACAGCCTTTGGATAAAGATTTGATTTTGTTTGGGGGTGAAAATAGCCGTTGGTTGTATAAGACGGTGCAGTTCCCCCAATTCGTGGGGACATACGAACAAATCATCGGCGACTTTTGGACGACTTGCCCCAATATCGCGGGTGAATGCGATGATTGGGATAGAAAAGCCTGGATAGATGTGAAAGGTCCAGATGGCAATTGGATAGAAATTTTGCGCTATATCACGCCTTACGGACGCGGCTGTGAACATCAGATTGATTTGACCGATTATGCTTCTATACTACAAGGCGAAGTGGAAATCCGCATGTTCATTGATACTTGGGGAACGGGCGGCTGGGATGTCCATTTGCGCTTAAATTATAAAGCAGGCACACCCGATTATCCTTACTCCTATATCGAACCGCTTTGGGATGGAACTTTTGATTTTGGCAATCCCGCCAATTTACAACCACTCGATACTTTACGATATGAATTCCCCAAAGATGTACAAACCGCCAAACTCAAAGTAGCTACCACAGGGCATGGTTGGGGCAATAATAACTTCCAAAATGCGGCAGAATTCTATGATGCTACGCACGTCTTCAATATCAATGGTGTACGCGCCTTTACGCAGCATCTTTGGGTGCAATGCGATCCCAATCCTGATGGCTGTGAGCCGCAAGATGGCACCTATCGCTTCCCACGTGCTGGTTGGTGTCCGGGGGCAATAGCAGAATTGTACGAATATAATTTCACGCCTTACATCGGCACGGGCGCGCTAGAATTGGCGTATATTTTTGACCCGCGCTATCTGGACACTTGCCATCCGAATAATCCAAGCTGCGTGACTGGTCTCACTTGCTCCGACTGCAAGGCGGGTTTCAATCCACACTACGAAGTGGCGGCAAATTTGGTCAGTTTTGCCCATGCGCCCATTCTTAGTTCTACGAAGCTGGTGTCAACAGAGCATTTTGGATTGAATATTTTTCCTAATCCCACAAAAAATTATTTTACACTTGATGTTGGCAAACCAATGCAAGATATTCAGGTGCAGCTCCAAACGCTTGATGGATGGCTACTGCAAGGCCATTCTTTCCAGCATTCGGCTGCTTTACGAGATGCCTATTTCGCTATTTCTGACCTGCCTGCGGGCATGTATATCGTACAAGTGATTGCAGAGGGCATGACTGCGAGTGTGAAGTTGGTGAAGGAGTAAAGTCCTAAAATTTCATGAATCAAAAGGAATCTAATGACAACGAACTATAAAATAGAAGGGCAAGCAAACAAGCCTGTTTTAGTGTTTTCCAATTCGCTAGGGGCAGATATGCGAATGTGGGATGCCGTAGTGCCGAGGCTTTTACCCTATTTCAGGGTGCTACGTTATGACACACGTGGCATGGGACAAAGTGAGGTCACAGCAGAACCCTACCATATAGCACAATTGGCGCAAGATGTACTTGGTTTGGCGGATACATTAGGCATCGAACAATTTCATTTCTGTGGCTTATCTATGGGCGGTCAGATTGGGCAGCAGCTTGGCATTCATCATAGCGAGCGATTGCACAAATTGGTGCTTTGTAATACAGCCGCGAAAATTGGAACAGCAGAAAAATGGAATAAACGCATACAACTAATCAATCGAGTTGGGATGCGCCCATTATGGCATCCAACAAAAAAGCTATGGTTCAGAGCGCAGTTTATTGAAAAGCATCCTGAGCGTGTTGCTGCTTTAGACTCCATGTTTTTAGGGAATGATATAGTAGGCTATAGTAATTGCTGCGCGGCAGTACGCGATGCAGACTTTAGAAAGGAGTTGCAAAAAATACAAGCAGATACCTTAGTCATTACAGGCGACGAAGACACCGCCACTACGGTAGCAGATGCAGCATTTATGGTCGATAATATTTCAATGGCACAATTGGTGGTATTGCCTGCGCGCCACATTCCAAGCATCGAACAGCCTGAAGCTTTTGCTAAAGCATTGCTAGATTTCTTAGTTGAGTAAGGATTGTGTATTTTAATGTAATAATACTGAAATGCTAGAATGCGATAATAAGGAAAATACTGTAGCATTATCACATTGTAACATTGACGCATTGCATCATTATCGCATTGTAGCATTAAACAACCACCTCAGGAAGCCTTCTTTTCGCGCTTTCTATACTCCAGCCAGATATTGAATAATTCGATGGGGGCATAAAAAAAATCTACGGTTTTGAGTTTAGAGCCTTCGACTTCTTTCCAGCTTAGTAGCGGATGTTCATAAATGATATTGTCGGAGTCGGAAAAGTAAATTTTCCACCTAAAAAGTAGTTCCACATCAAACAACCACTTACTGATAAATTTTTCTTTGAATAAGTCTACCACATAAGGCGAGGCTATCAATTTCGCGCCACATTGCGAATCATAGACGGGTTCTTGTAGTAATAGGGAAACAATAGTCGCAAATAATCTTCCGATATAGTGCCTGATTCTTTTTCGATTAATATCCACTCCCAAGCGAGCCAACCTTGTACCTATAATAAATTTGATTTGCTTATTTTTTTCTATTGCAGCTAAAAAATTCACAATTTCCTCTAATGGCGTTGATAAATCGGCATCTAAATAGCCAATAAATGCATATTGTTGCACCTGCTCCTCCGCTAAACTCAACACGCCACTTCTTATCGCCTCGGCTTTGCCAACATTATCCCGCAACACTAGAAAAGTAGCATACTCCATTTCATTGCATAATCCTTCCAGCACCTTAGAAGTCGCATCTTGACTACCATCATCCACAAAAAGAAAATGGATATGTACATTTTCCCGCTGAAAATGAATGTATGTAGCTACGTCTAGCCGAATTGCCTCATTATAACAAGGGACAATTATTAAACTCTTTATGTCGGTTGGTATCTCCAATGTATTTGGCTTCACTTACACTTTATTACAAGTACAAAGCATATAACAAGACAAGCCCGGCAGCTTAATGCCTAAAAATTTGAATAGTCTACTTATTCGATAGTCCATCAATAATACATTTTTGATTAAGCTGGTCGTGAATGGACTTCCTTTCCAAGTACCTAAATTCCCTAGCTCCTTGTCTTGTTTTGAACTGAATTTTTCTGTTAGTACTTGTAAAATTCTAGGAATCAAAAGCGTAGCAAAAAAATAGCCCGAATCCAACACCTTCAAGTTGGTCGCTGCGGCGGTTTTATGGAGTAGTTGCAAATTATACCTTCGATAATGCAACAACAACTCATCATGCCGACTAAAAAGGGACTGATAAGCAGGCACTGTGATGAGAAAAAAAGAATTTTTATTGATATAGGACTTCTCCAAAATCGCATTAAGCAGGGCAACATCATCGGGTACATGCTCTATGACATCTAGCAGTGTAACGACATTGACCGCATTAATAGTTACTTTATCAAGCGAATTATATAAATGCAGCTTCGTATTTTGAAAATTATGCTCAATTTGATCCACATTTTCAGTTGTATAGCCCGTGTCCACACAATGCGCTTGCGTATTCGGAAATTCCCTGGTAAAATTATCCGCTAAATAGGCATCGCCGCTCCCTACATCTAGGATATTGATGTTCTCTTTTTGTACACTAGAAATGAGTTGATTCACAATTACTTTGCGCGCCAGCTCCCAGGGATGCTTAATTTTATTATCCGTTATTTCTAGTAAATCCATTTGTTTTTTTTAAAAGCAAAAAATGAGTTACTGAACTCAAAAGCAAAGGTACACAATAGAGCCGATGAAAAATAGTGGGCTTGAGGAACCAAATATTGAGCATAAGGTGATTTATTTTCAAGCCTTCATCAATCAGGAGGATGCCATATACACATTAGCCATAGATTGTTTCAGCAGGTTTTAAATTTAATTTTGCCATCACCTCTTGTGGTGTACTTTTCCAAATACTGGCAAGTTCAATCAACATTTTGCTTCTTTCCACAGCTCAACGATCGAATATTGGATTCAACTCTTGCAACTCTTCATTTTCTGCTAGAGTCATTTCTCCTCTGACTGATTTTTGAAGTAGTTCCTCTTGCCTTACATATAGGCCTTTTTTTGGTCCTCCGAACTTAATCAGGTAAACCAATTCATCTTCCCTACTTGCAGTTTTAGGAGTCTTTATTAGATGCTCTATCATAAACTGCATCAATGCTGCTTGATCATCCCAACTTAATTGAAGAATATTTGATTTTACCGATTCTAAAGTCATGAGCCTATGCTTTTATGGAGAATGTTTTTTCTATGATAAAAGTTTAACTTTGCCTATTTTCGTGTTACTAAGTATTTTTGACGAATATGGGAGTGATTGGATAAAATACAAGCCGAAAGCCTACGCGAAAGAAGAAAGTGATTCGACGAGGAGGTATAAGTTGGCTTTTTGAAAATCCAACAAGGTAGTTTGCTTTGCTAGTGCTAACAGACCATTGGACATTTCAAAATGAACATGTCTCTTTTGGAAAATATCTTACTAGACTTTGGACGCTTTTGTCCAAAGTCTAGTAAGTTCTTCTTTTTCTTGCTTCTCATTTGGAAGTTGGGCGTTATTCAACTATCCCACGAATATTCCAGTTCACACTTTCGCTAGTGCGTTGAGTGAAGGGTAACCAGCGACCGTCATCGGCACGCAATAACCAATCGCCTCCCTCTTGATTTGGACCATTGTCGCAACCAACGGAATTTTGCACATCTACATGCGCCACCCGAATCGCTATCCAGAGGTCTTCCCCTGTGATTTCGATAGGATTTACGATTAAATGATTCGTCCACTCGCGTATCTGGATGGCATTTGTCACATTTTGTGCATAAAGTTCTGCACCAGGGCGACTGTCTCCACCATCGCCATAAATAACCACTTCCGCCAAACTCGGTGCTTGTCCGATAAAAAATTGCACTGTGGAAAGTGAATTTCCTAAATGTCCACAAAGTTCATCTTCTGTGAAGCGCACGGCAAATTCATGGATGCCTGCGGGCAACACCGGTCCAGTTACATTGCCGCTATCATAGCTTAGCGGGTCATCGGGACATTCGTCCTCACCACAAGCCGTAAATAATAAGGGGAATACCAACGCTAATATCCATAATCGTTTCATGTTCTATGTGTTTTTTGATTAAGAACGCTCTACAATAAATACTTAATGAGTGATAATTCTAAACTTCATTCGCTCATTCTGTCATTCACAATTCACTCATTGAGTATTTACGCTCTACAAACCTAATCCGCTGACAGGGAGTACGCAAGTGAATGGCTATTAAAGTCAGGTTAAACTGAAATTTTTACGTTAAGATTTTCTTTTTTGTAGGTGTTAAAACGCCATTACTAAGGAATGACTTTTTCATAAAAATCGAAAGGAATAAAAGTTAGTACTTTTTTACCCGTTTTTTGGTTATTTGTTTATGTGGTTATTTGGTGACGGAGCGTTTTATAAACAAATAACCACATAAACAAATAAACATCCAGCTAATAAAGCACTGATTTTAGGCGGCTTGATTTTTTATGAAAAAGCCATTATTACTAAGGCTCATCCAAGCGGTGTAGCGCGTCCAGTAGGCGTGTATTCTCTTC
>JAHDCQ010000029.1:20947-23167 GCA_020629845.1 Saprospiraceae bacterium
ATTACTAAGGCTCATCCAAGCGGTGTAGCGCGTCCAGTAGGCGTGTATTCTCTTCAGTTGTACCAACTGTAATTCGCAAACAACCCTCGCAGAGCAAAACCGTAGAGCGATTTCGCACAATAATCTTTTGCGATACTAAATAGTGATAGAGCATATTGGGGTCGTCCATTTTTACTAAAATAAAATTCGCATCCGTAGGATAGATTTTTTGCACAAATGGAAAGTTGGCTAAGGCTTCGACGAGTTTAGCGCGTTCGCTTAGGATGTTTTGAACTTGTGTTTGTTGCGCTTTGTGGTTTTTCAGGGCTTTCAAGGCGGCTTGTTGGCTTAGTACATTGACATTATAAGGCGGCTTTACTTTATTAAATAAGGCAATAATTTCCTTAGAAGCATAAGCAATACCCAAGCGAATGCCTGCCAAGCCCCAGGCTTTCGAAAAGGTTTGCATTACGACTAAGTTGGGGTATTTGTCCAATAATGCCGTGCAGCTTGCTTGTGCAGAGAAATCAATATAGGCTTCATCCACTACCACTATGCCTTTGAAGTTTGCCAATAGTTGCTCTATGCGCACCAACTCAAAGCTATTGCCCGTTGGATTATTCGGACTGCATAGGAAAAGTAGTTTGGAATGGGCATCACTAGCAGCTAAAACAGCTTCTACATCAGGCTGAAAATCGGGCGTAAGTGCTACGGTTTTTATCGCCACATCTGAAATACTCGCGCTTACCTTATACATGCCATAAGTTGGGGGCAAAATAAGGATATGGTCTTCGCGTGGCTCACAAAAAATACGGATAAGCAAATCTATCGCTTCATCGCTGCCATTGCCGAGGAAGATATTTTCCGCAGCCACGCCTTTAATTTGACCTAGAGCTTCCTTCACTTCATGTTGCAAAGGATCAGGATAGCGATTGAAGCCCGTATTGTAAGGGTTTTCGTTGGCATCTAAAAAAACATCTGCCTCGCCTTCAAATTCGTGGCGGGCAGAAGAATAAGGAGCTAATTGGAGAATATTTTTTCTGACTAGGTGTTGCATGAGTTAGATGTAGCGTTAGTAGAACTATTTATTGGTGGAATAAACTGCTGTCGTTAAAATATGTTCGTAATAAGCCTCATATTTAGGCAAAATATGGGCAATATCAAAGCGATTGGCTTGTGCTAAGGCACGTTCGCGGAAGGCTTGCAAATTTTCCTCCTTGCCTAGTATATGCATCGCATTACGTGCCATTTCATCTATATTATCAGGATTGCTCACAAAGCCTGTATCGCCATTGATATTTACTTCGGGCAATCCCCCCACATTAGACGATACCACAGGAACGCCGCAAGCCATCGCTTCTAGGGCTGCTAGCCCAAAGCTTTCATTTTCGGAAGGCATCAAAAAGAGGTCGGAAACGGCAAGAAGTTCCTCAATCGCTTCCTGCTTGCCGAGGAAACGGATTTCATCACAGAGTTTCAATTCACGGCAAAGTTGTTCCAGGTTTCTACGCTCTGGTCCATCCCCAATAAGGAGCAGTTTGCTCGGAATGATTTCTTGCACTTGCTTAAAAATCCGAATCACATTATCAATACGCTTTACCTTGCGGAAGTTAGAGACATGCGTCAAAATACGCTCGCCGTCGGGCGCAATCGCTTTTTTGAAATGGTCTTTATTTTTACGACTAAATCGCTTGAGGTCAATAAAGTTATAAATGACTTCAATATCCGTTGTTATCTCAAAATTATCATGCGTCTGCTGCCGAAGGTTATTGGAAACCGCTGTTACGCCATCCGATTTATTGATGGAAAATTCCACTACAGGTGCGAAGGCTGGATTCGAGCCTACTAGCGTGATGTCCGTACCATGTAAGGTAGTCACTACAGGCACATAACGCCCTTGCGAGAGCAAAATTTTCTTCGCCATATAGCCTACCGCCGCATGCGGAATCGCATAATGCACATGCAGCAGTTCTAAGCCTTCGTATTTCACCACATCCACTAATTTACTCGTGAGTGCGGTATCATAAGGAGTAAATTCAAAGAGGGGGTAATCTGCATCGGTTACTTCGTGGTAAAAAACATTTTCGTGGAAATTGGACAGTCGGGCTGGACGACGATAGGTTATAAAATGCACCTGATGCCCGCGTTCTGCTAAACCAAGTCCCAATTCGGTAGCTAATACGCCACTACCGCCATACGTAGGATAACAAACAATGCCGATTTTCATGTAAGTAAGGTTGA
>JAHDCQ010000029.1:23267-30835 GCA_020629845.1 Saprospiraceae bacterium
TTTTTTTACTCATTCAAATATCTTATTTCAATACAGCATTTTGCTAGAATGGTTTAGTGGAATAAGGGTTAAAGTCGCTTAGCATACATAAATTCATACCCTATTTACAAAATTCCTTAAATGCTTGCACTAATCTATCCAAATCATTAGTGCTTGTATGGACATTGGGACTAATACGAATGCCTTTCAATGCACCGATGTCAGTAGTAGTGGTATGAATGAATTTCTTTCGGTCTAAGAAACTATGAATTTCACTATTACTCTTTCCTTTGACATCTACTAAGACTAATGCACACGAAAGTCCAGCTTGCATGGGGGTATGTATCTTAATATTAGGCAAATCCTTCACGCGTTCCACCCAGTAGTGACTCAAATAGCGTAGGCGTTTTTCCTTACGCTCCATACCTATCATTTCATGAAAATGAATAGCTTGTCCAATAGCTTGTTCTACGGCAAAGGAACGGGTACCTAAATGCTCAAATTTGCTAATCTTTGTTTCTTCCGAAGCTGGATGACCAAATAAGGAATGAAGACTTGCAATCTTATCGCGTTTCACATAAAGCATTCCTGTGCCGTAGGGAGCACCTAGCCATTTATGCAAACTCGTTCCAAAATAATCGCATGCTAAATCTGGAATCGAAAATTGTATTTGAGCAAAGGTTTGTGCGCCATCTACTACTACTTGTATACCACGGTCTCTGGCGACTTGCGCTATTTTTCGTACTGGTAGTATCTGACCAGACCAGTTGAGCATATGTGTAATAAATACCACTTTTGTACGCTTCGTAAAGGCATCAATGTAAGCGTTCGCTAGTGCATCTTCATCGGTATTGGGCAAGTCTAAATCTACCCATTTTAGTACTATGCCGTCGCGCCGTTCGCGTTGTAGCCAAGCATGTTTGGTTGTTGGGTAGTCATATTTGCAGACTACTACTTCGTCGCCTGGAGCTAGGTCCAATCCCAAAATGACCATCCCTAAAGCTTCTGTAGCATTGCGATTAATCGCGATTTCTTCCTTAGCGCAGCCAGCTAGTTCAGCTAATTTTTCCCGTACCCGTTCTCGTCCTTTAATGAGTACTCGCCACATGTAGTAAGAGGGGGCTTCATTGCTGAGGCGCGTATGGCGTTCGAGTGCGTCTTGCACTACTTTTGCTTGTGGAGATAGTCCTCCATTATTCAAATCCAGTAAGGTGGATGAAATTATATAGGCTTGTCGAATTGTAGCCCAAAAATCTTCATTTGTAGTTACGTCTTCTTTAGTAGCAAGCGTTTGAAGTAAATATTGCCCCTCTGATGTTCTAAAAAAAGCAGGTAATACTAATCCGCCCATGCCCTTAGCAATTCCTAGAAGAAAATTTCTCCTTGAAGTCATCTTAATCTATGTTTTGTAAATATTTCGCGTCTGAATTTATCTTACGTGCGGCTTGTTGAAAAAGAGAGCGTCTATTAGAAGAGAGTAAAGGTGTATAGCATGCAAGGTATAAAACAATTCGTACAAATCTAAAATGATTCTAAAAAAGTCTTGTACGATTTAAAAAAATGCCTTAATTTCGCACTCCTTTTTCAAAAAAGACGAATCAAAGTACAAGAATAATGAAACGGACATATCAGCCATCGAAGAGAAAGCGTAAGAATAAGCACGGGTTTCGTGAGCGCATGAGTTCAAAGAATGGACGCAAAGTATTATCACGTCGCAGATCTAAAGGCAGAAAACGACTAACTGTATCAGACGAATTTCGTTTGAAATAGCATATAATGGATAGCGGTAATGATTATGGGAGTTTGTATACTCGCTTAACAATACCGTTATCCAACTACGCTTTGTTAAATTTTTCCATTAATTTTCCACCATTGTGCTTTCAAGAGCCCCGCTACTGAAAGTGAATCTGTGATTTCTCCCTTCATCACCATTTCAAAAGCTTCTTCTAAGGATAGTTTTCTAATCGCTAAATCCTCGGTTTCCTCTGGTTCGGCTTCGCCAAAGCTAAGCTCTTGTGCAATATATATAATGCCTGCCTCGTCCGTTACGGAGTTCGAGGTGTGTATATCCAAAAGTGGTGTCCAACGCTTTGCTTGAATGCCTGTTTCTTCCAAGAGTTCGCGCTTAGCAGATGCTAAACCATCTTCTTGTCCCAATGGGCAGCCTCCTTCAGGAATTTCCCAAGAATATGCCTCTAAAGTATAGCGATATTGCCCCACTAGCCAAGTATTGTAGTCTTCATCTAGTGGAATGATACCAACTGCTAAATTCTTAAAGTGCACTTGCCCGTAAATGCCACTT
The DNA here is from genome assembly GCA_020629845.1 of Saprospiraceae bacterium. Lineage (GTDB taxonomy): Bacteria > Bacteroidota > Bacteroidia > Chitinophagales > Saprospiraceae > JAAUTG01. The sequence continues at coordinate 25,549 of JAHDCQ010000029.1, forward strand.
GTGCCAGTAGGAGTCAGTACTTCTCGATGCGTTACTGTCACCCAGGGATTATCATAGACTTCTTTGATGGATAGTGTTGTCCACGGATTTTTCATCATTATTTTCTTTGCTCCAAAGAACGGTATTTATATTAAATACGTAAATTAGGGCTTTGGAATTTCTTATAAAATGCGAAAACATTGTTGAGCATGTCGAAGTTGTTGATACTGTTGATTTTTTTGCATTCAACATCTTCAACAAATCATCAATTTCAACAAAAAAATGACGAAAAAGGGATGAATTTTAACCGAAATGAAATCTTATACGAAAACCCTTAAATCCCTTATTTCATAAACAATCCTTATCAAAACAGTTTAGCGATGAGCAAAAGCACACCAAAAGTAACGGGCATCGGAGGCATTTTTTTCCGAACGAAAGATCCAAAGGCTATAAAGGAATGGTATGGCAACAACTTAGGTTTGGCGATAAGTCCCTATGGTTCATCTTTTGAGTTTCGGAATGCCCATCGTCCAGATGAAATTAATTATTTGCAATGGAGTCCATTTGAGGAAACTACCGACTACTTCGCGCCTTCCGAAAAGGAATTTATGGTGAATTATCGGGTGCAAAATATAGAAGGACTCGTCGAGCAACTCCGTGCAAATGGCGTAACTATAGTAGATGATATTGTGGAATATGACTATGGCAAATTCGTCCATATTATGGATCCTGAAGGTAATAAAATTGAACTTTGGGAGCCTGTAGATAGCGTATTTACCGCGATGGGTGGCCCGACAACTAAGTAAAATGATTCATCAGCTTATAGGGAAATAAGCTGATGAATTAAATTGAGCAAGATTCCCATCTACATGCTCGTAATCACAAATTCTACGCGGCGATTGAGTTGTCGTCCTTCTTCGGTATCGTTGCTGGCGATAGCTTGGGTTTCGCCATAGCCATTAAAGGAAAAACGCTGCTTGTTGATGCCTTTTGCTTGTAGATAATTCGCTACGGCTGCCGCTCTTGCTTGGGAAAGCTCTAGATTATAAGCGTCTTCACCATTGGCGTCGGTATGTCCATTGATTTGGATGTGCATCTCATTATTATCCTCTAATAGTTGCACTAATTCATCAAGCTGTGCGAAGGACTTGCGTAGCAATTCTGCTTTATCATGCTCAAAGTAGATGCGGTTGAGTGGGATCGTATTGCCTACTTCCAATTCGGCGGTCGTGAGTTCAATGTTTTGTTTCAAAGGGCGCACTAGTACGTCATCAATCATATAGTAAGAATATTCCAAATCGCTGGCTTTGCGTTGGGCTTCGGTGTCTTCGTCCATATTAAAATTGCCAATGAGCATATAAGCACAATCGCAAGCTGCTGTGAACGTGCCTGCCACGCGTACCCACTCATTTGGACGCGTATCCACTACTTCTTCCAGCTCAAAATCAGGGCGAATCCAAATCGCTTCTTCGCCATCGCCACCACTCATTTCCTCTTCATGGAAAAGCATCCCAAATTTATTGACCTTCACGGAAGTCTCGATAGGATTTACCCAAAATTCGGCATAGTATTCTTCGCCTGTTTCGATGGGTTCTTTTAGTTTAACTTGTAGATATTCCTTGCAGTGTAGCGTGCCAGAGATGCAGCCATAAGTCTTGATGCCTACCATATATTTGCCTGAACGCGGCGCATGGGGTTTAGTATCAACATTGGGGCGTTTAAAGCGAAATTTGCCCATACTCCCCACAAAAAATAAATCAGGTGAGCCACCATTGGGAGAAGTCCATTCTTCCACATTCGTTTCAAAAGTATTGCTGTTCGCTGACCAATAATAGGGAATTTTGGTTACTTGCTCAAAGCTAGGATTGGGGACTAAATTTTGGGCGTGTCCGAAAATATTTAGAAATACAATTAGGCAAACAAATAAGTAACGCATGGGTGATTTTGAATTTTGTGAATAACATCTAAACGCTCTCATAACGAAATATGGTGAAAAGGTTACAACTAGTATGCGATTTTGGTGTTTAAGCGTTAAAATAGGATGGATGGCAAGCATTTGGCAACAACTCAAGGATTTATTTCAATCAGCGGAAGCGAGTTCGCCTTCACAGCCTGCTTTGCATACCCTTATTGAGCGTAGCGCAGCAGAACAGCAGGACTATAATTTTTGGAAAGCAACCCTTGTATGCAGCCGCCTCGTGGATTGGGTGCATGCCCAATATGCCCTTACTGCTGTAGATAGTAGCGCAGTAGATGAGGGGATGGATTTTCTGAATACGCCCAGCTCGAAGGGCTTTGTGGTACATTTTTTCAAGACGCAATATAGCCGCCGTGATGCCACGCATTTTTTTGATTTTTTAAAAGAGCGCGTTACGGAAAACCTCAATTATCGTAAACAAATTTCGGATAGCCGCACTTACAATCGTCCGAATTGGGTAGAAAGTACCGAACGCCACTACCTCAAGCCACGCATTAATTTTGCTACTGTACCCCATAATCAGCAATACGGCAATATCCTCATCGAACTCATACTACGTGATGAAAAACCATATCAATTGAAATTTCAAGCTACTAATTACAATGATAAACAATTCACGATTGCGCATGATTTCAAAGATTTAATGACCGTATTAGTCGGGGAATAAATGGGCTTATCAATTCTAGAAAATCGTATCTTTGAATAAATCACTTCAAGCTATGCAGTTCAATAGACGAAAATTCCTCTACTATAGTTCGCTTTCGGGCTTGGCATTGACTACGGGAGCTTGCCAGTTCAATGCAAAAAGCAAAGCCGCTACTTCCGCTAAAGACTCGAATAAATTGGGTATAGCACTCGTTGGTTTGGGCGGTTATAGTTGGGGACAACTTGCTCCTGCTTTGCAACGCACAAAGCATTGCTATCTAGCAGGCATAGTGACGGGCAGCCCTGATAAAATCCCGATTTGGCAACAAAAATATGGTATCAAAGACGCGAATGTATACAACTACGAAAACATGCACACCATTGCCGATAATGACGAAATAGATGTGGTGTATGTGGTCGTCCCAACAGCTTTACACATGAAGTACAGCTTGATTGCTGCCAATGCAGGTAAGCACGTTTGGTGCGAAAAACCAATGGCGATGACCGTGCAAGAGTGCCAAAGTATTATAGATGTCTGCGCGAAAAATAAGCGCAAACTTTCTATTGGTTATCGTATGCAGCATGAACCGAATACGCAGACCGTCATTGCTTATGCTACAAGCAAACCTTATGGCGCGATGACCAAAGTACAAGCACAAGCAGGCTATCGCGGTGGCGGTGGCACGGGTTGGCGACATCAGAGAGCAATGGGCGGTGGCGCACTCTACGATATGGGCGTGTACACCATCAATGGACTGCGCTATGCTACAGCTATGGAACCTACACGGGTGCTTTCGGCACGGCAGTATGCCAATCGTCCAGAGTTATTTAAGGAAGTGGATGAGACGACGGAATATCAATTGGAGTTTGAAGGTGGCTTGATTGGCTATGGCAAAACGAGTGTAGGGGAAAACTTCAATCTGCTGCGCGTAGATTGCGAAAAGGGCTGGTATGAACTCAGTCCCATGCAGTCTTACGATGGGGTAGAAGGCAAAACGAGTGATGGGAAACTCCTCAATATCTACATTGAAGACCAACAGGCTAAACAGATGGACAATGATGCTTTAGCTATCCTAAATGATACACCTGTACTCGTACCTGGCGCGGAAGGCATGCGTGATATTCGCATTGTACAAGCGATTATAGAGGCGAGTGAAACAGGGAAAGCGGTACGAATTTAGGTTTGAATTAATGCTACAATGTGATAATGCTGAAATGCTATAATGTTTTCTCTATTATCACATTGTAGCATTTCAGCATTGTAGCCTTATCACATTAAATAAAATCAGTGTGCAAAATCCAGCATATAATCCCCTTTTATACGCTCAATAGGTGGATTATAATAGCCATATTTGATATGTGGAAATTCTTCTTTGATACGCCTTAGTAGGGTCTTGATGCCCATCGCTTCGCCGAGTTCTTCTACGCCTACGCGTCCCATATACCAGTCTGGGTCAATATTAAAATTGCGCCATTGAATCATCTTTAAGCCCGTTTCTTGGATCACTTTTCGGAGGGCTTGATATTCGGCTTCGCTATCCGTAATACCAGGGAAGGTGAAGTAGTTGATACTCGTCCAGCCACCAAAGCTATTCACTACGCGGAGGCTTTCAATAATTTCTTCAAATTCATAATTATTAGGTAAATAGTAGGCATCATAAAGCCATTTTTGGAGCGAATTGGTACTTACTCGAATACTATTCAAGCCTGCTTCGCAAAGTGCGCGTACGGCATCGGGTTTGCTGCCATTGGTATTGATATTGATGCTGCCTTTAGGCGTAAATTTCCGAATTTGCAGAATCGCCTCGCGCAGGGTTTCCCACATTAAGAGTGGTTCGCCTTCGCAGCCTTGCCCGAAACTAATAATAGGATAAGGCGCGTTCTCCAAGTGCGCTACAGAGACTTCTACAATCTCGCCTGCCGTAGGTTTGAAGGTCAAGCGGTCTTGGCTGGCTTCTATGGTTTCATGTTCGGGTTGGAAAGAAATACAGCCGATGCAATTGGAATTGCAAGCAGGCGAAGTCGGAATCGGGCATTCCCAACGTCCCATGAAATAGTTGCGCGCTGCGGGGCAATGATAGCTTAATGCACAATTATCTGCTAGGTGTTCAATAATGCGATTATCGGGATATTGATGGCGCAAATCGAAAATACCTAGCTCTACCTGGTTGTTATCGAAGCCTTCGCACTCTTGCCGAATATCTTGCTCGATGCGTACGGCTGGCACGTAAAGGTCTCCCTCAAACCAAGCAACAGCCGTGTAGCAAAATAAAGGTAAAGTCGGTGCTTCGGGCGTATTCATATAGGAAGCCAAATACAAACCTGTGTGTGCAGGCGGCACGAAAGCAGCTACTGCCCAGCCCTTCTCACACACGCGCATTTCGCCCGTTTCTATATCTATTCCTACTGGCTGCCGTCCTTCTAAATTGTAGAGACTACCGCCTTCTGGCAAAGGCATCCAATCCTCTACGGGGATAGGTTCAGCATAATGCCCGCTCCGCCCAACAGCGTACAAAGAAGTATCTTCGTAGACGTTACCTTCGGCATCGGCATAGAGTAAATAAGGAGACTGTTGTAGTGCATTCATGGAACAAAGATAGGGATTAATTACATGGATGAGGCAGAATACTACAATCGGTATGTATAACAAATTGCACAATTGTATGATTTGCTTCTCCCACCAAT
>JAHDCQ010000347.1 GCA_020629845.1 Saprospiraceae bacterium
GGTGTAGTCGGGCTGACGCTAAAGGGCTTTGGGACGGAAAAAATAGAAGACGAACTCAAAATCTACCTCCCCAAAGCGCGCATTGCGCGCATGGATTTTGATACGGTACGCTCCAAAAATGCCTTAGCTCAACTCATCAACGATTTCGAGGAACGCCGCTTGGATATACTCGTCGGCACGCAGATGGTAACAAAGGGACTCGACTTTGATAATGTGGGCGTAGTAGGCATACTAAGTGCCGACCAACTGCTGCAATTCCCCGACTTCCGCGCCAGCGAACGCGCCTTCCAACTCATGACCCAAGTAAGTGGTCGCGCAGGACGCAAGCATAAACGCGGCAAGGTCATTATTCAAACCTACAATCCCGCCCACCCTATCATTCGGGAGGTGATAGATGGCGATTTCCCTGCCTTTTTCCAACGCGAATTAATGGAACGTCGCCAATTTGCCTATGTGCCCTATGTGCGTATGATACGCGTGACACTGCGCCACAAAAAGCCGCAAGTGGTGAACGATGCCACCCGTATTTTTGAGAAGCAAATCAAAAAGAGCCTCGGCATGGCAGTGATTGGGCCAGCCGTGCCGAGTATTGGACGCGTACGCGGCTACTATCTGCTGGATTTTCTGATTAAATTGGAACGTAATGCAGCTAAAATTCGCCATGCGAAACGCTCCATTTCAGCCATAGCGCAAGATGTGAAAAGTCGCAAGGGCTTTTCTGGAGTGCGGATTAAGGTGGATGTAGATCCGGGATAAGTAAGTGAATTGGTTCTCCGATAAATCCCTTGATGAAGCCGAAGAAAAAGGAATCATAACACTACTTTCTATACGTTTTTGCGCTTCCTCTTCCTTCGTCCAGTGTGTATAACAAATTGCACAATTGTTGAATTTCGATTTATCTGCCAATTTCCCATTGGCTGATAAATTCCAAGCAAAATTTATCGGCTTATAGGAAAAAAGCCGATAAAAACATGCAATTTGTTATACACACCTTCGTCCACGCAATTTGTTGCAGAACGAATAAATTATGTACCTTCGCTTTGCCTGAACAAAAATCAAACAAGTCTATTATTAGATGTTGATATTACCAAAAATCATCCCGATAAGCTGTCGGGAAAATTCAAATCTTTCTATAATGTGTAAACAAATTTTTCTCATTCACCTGATGTTGTGCAGCGTAGTGGGACTTTGGGCGCAAGCTGGCGCGAAGAAAGTCACCAATACCTTTGCACTTACCAACGTGACAGTCGTGCAATCGCCTAGCGAAACGCTAGAAGGGGCGACGGTTATCGTGAAAGACGGACTGATAAAAGCCGTCGGTAAAAACGTAAAAATTCCTTTTGATGCTAAGCGTATCAAAGCGGATTCGATGTATGTGTATGCAGGCTTTATAAGCGGAGCATCACATATTGGCATTCCTAAAATAGAAAAAAAGGAAGGCGAAAGTCGTGGTCGTCGTGGCAGAGATCCCGATGTGAAAGACCCTGGCAATCCACCGAACGACAAAGCGGGCATTCAGCCTGAACGCAGTGTGCGTGATTTACTAAAAGCAGAGGATAAATCCATCGCAGAAATGCGAAAACTAGGATTTACGGCTGCACAAGTAATGCCACGCGGACGCATGTTGCCTGGCAAAGCTTCGCTCGTATTCTTGGCTGGCGACAATGCCAATGATATGATAGCACAAGAAGATATTGCGCTCTTCTCGCAATTGCTAGGAGCTAATGGGCGGATTTATCCTTCTACCGTCATCGGTGTCATGTCGAAACTACGCGACTTATACCACCAAGCAGAACAAGCAAAAACGCATAGCGAAGGCTATAAAAAAAGTAGCGCAGGCATGCGTCGCCCGACGAGTGATCCTATTCTAGAGGCATTTTTCCCTCTTATCGAAGGTGACCAACACTTAGTCATGCGCGCCATCAATGCAAAAGATATTTCGAGAGCATTGGCTTTGCAAAAAGACTTAGGCTACAACTTATCTTTAGTAGAAGTAAAGCAAGCTTGGGACTATGCAGATAAGCTAAAGGACATACCTGTGATGCTTTCTTTAGATTTACCTGCTGCCAAGAAAGACGATAAAAAGAAAAAAGAAGCCGAAGAAGAGGAAGAGAAGAAAGAACTGACCGAGGCTGAAAAAGAAATGGAACAGCTAGAAGCACGTCGTGCCGAAGCCATGAAGCAATACGAAAAAGAAGCGGCTATGCTGGCAAGTAAAGGCGTAGTGTTTGGCTTCTCGACCATGAATGCAAAAGCGAAAGACATCCGCCCAAACATCAAGCGCATGATAGATAATGGCTTGAGCGAATCGCAAGCATTAGCAGCCTTGACCACCGTTCCTGCCAAAATGCTTGGTATTGATAAAGTGGCAGGTACTGTAGAAAAGGGTAAAGTGGCGAACCTAGTCGTTTCGGATGCACCTTATTTTGGAAAAGACGCGAACGTGCGCTACGTCTTCGTGGATGGGCAAATATTTGAATATGAAGCCAAGCCAAAGAAGAAAAAGAAAGCTGCTGGCGAAGGTGCTACACCTGCCGATGCTGCTGCTATCAAGAAAATAGCAGGCGAGTGGACCTACAACATCAACGCGATGGGACAGGAAATGAATGGCACACTCACGCTGACGCACGAAGATGGCGAGTGGAATGGCGTAATGTCTGATCCAACAGGTAGTGGAGAAGATACCGATCTGAACGATGTAGAATTGGATGACCAAACCGTCACTTTCACCATAGATAATCAGGGCATGACCGTAGAATTTGAACTCGACTTCGACGGCAAAAACTATACTGGCACCGCCAGCGTAGGCGCGATGGGTTCTTTCGAAATAGACGGCAAACGCAAACCTGATAATAATTAATAATTGACAATTAATAATTAACAATTGGAAACTTATCATCTATACCTACTCCTCCAATTATTCATTGTTAATTATTAATTATTCATTATCAATAAGATATGAAACGATTAATATTCTTCTCCCTCTTTCTACTAAGCTGCCTCCACTACGGATACAGCCAAACAGAAACAGGGAACATACTCATCAAAAACGGTACCGTCATCACCATCACCGATGACGTACTAGAAAATACCGATGTGCTGATTGAAAATGGCAAAATCAAGCAAATCGGGAAAAACTTAAACGCAGGCAATGGCACAAAAGAAGTAGATGCCACAGGTATGCACGTCATGCCAGGCATTATAGATGCACACTCGCATATTGCAATTGATGCTGTGAATGAAGCCACCGCGCCCGTCACGGCAGAAGTATGGGTAGGCGATGCCGTTGACCCATTCGATGTGAGCATCTACCGTGCCTTAGCGGGGGGCGTGACCATTTCTCATGCCATGCACGGTTCAGCAAACGCCATTGGCGGACAATGCCAAACCCTCAAACACCGTTGGGGCGTGACCGACCCGATGGGCTTACACATGGAAGACGCACCGCGTACCATTAAGTTTGCCATCGGTGAAAACCCTATGCGCGTACACGGCGAAGGCTCGAAAATTCAGCCAAGTACCCGTATGGGCGTAGAGCAAGTATTTCGCAATGCCTTTTCAGAAGGAAAAAACTATATGGAAGCCAAAGCGAAGTACGAAAAAATGAAGGGCGAAGACCCAACTATTTTGCCACCAAAATACAACCGTCGTTTAGAGACGATGGCGGATATTTTGAAAGGCGACATCATCATACATTGCCACTCCTATCGTGCTGATGAGATTTATATGCTCATGCAAGTGCTAGGCGATTTTGGAGTAAAGAAAATTTGCTTCCAGCACGTAAATGAGGGCTTCAAAGTAGCTCCAGAGTTGGCAGAATATGGTGCAATGGCTTCCGTATTTGCCGATTGGTGGGCGTATAAATTCGAGGTATATTACTCGACGGCTTATAATGCAGCTATTTTGATGGAAAATGGCGTAATCACTTCCATCAATTCCGATTCAGGGGAGTTGATTCGACATCTTTATCACGAAGCAGCAAAGTCCCAAAAATACGGTGGACTTTCTGACAATGATGCCTTGAAGCTTATCACCATCAATCCAGCTATTCAGCTCGGTATTGACGATAGAGTAGGTTCGATAGAAGAGGGCAAAGAAGGCGATATTGCCATTTTTAAAGGGCATCCCTTATCTGTCTATGCGATTCCGCAAATGACGATTGTAGATGGTATTATCCGCTTCGACATCGAGGAAGACCCTGCGGATGTGCGCCTTGAAATTGATCCAGAAAAAGCAATGCCTGCTTATATGCACCAAACATCAGATCATCATGTCAATGACCGCTGTATGCAGGATGTGATGGAGTTTTTTGGGCATGGACATTCGCATTCGCATGAGCATTAATTGTTACAAAATGGACGGACGACTTTAAGTTCGCCTATCCATTCTGTAATATATTCTAGTGAGTGAACAGGCGAACTCTAGTCGAATGTCATCAACTTAAGACGGTTCATCTGCTAACTTCCCGTTAGCTGATGAATTGTTCCTTTGATTATCAAGCATTTCAATTTAGAAGCTGATAGGAAATCAGCGTCTAAATCGTTAAGTTGATGATATTCGAACTCTAGTCGCCCGTTCACAAGGAGATTTTCAATTCAATAAAATGAAAAAAATAATCATCATACTGTTCCTCTGCGCTTTTGCTTATCAAACAGAAGCACAAACTGCGAAGGCAGAGAGCGGAACATTTCTATTAAAAAATGGCGAACTCTATACCGTCACGAGCGGAGCACAGCGCGCTGATTTGCTCATAAAAGATGGCAAAATCGCAGCAATTGGGCTTGACCTAAGCGAAGCAGGCGCGACCGAAATTGATTGCTCCAACAAGCGCGTCTATCCAGGACTGATTGATAGTGGTACGCGCTTGGGCTTATCAGAAGTGGGCGCAGTTTCTTTGACGAATGACTACGATGAAGTAGGAGATTTTACGCCACAGATGCAAGCCCTCACAGCCGTCAATCCAAACTCGGTTTCGATACCTGTTACGCGCGTAAATGGCGTTACAACAGTCATCACGAAACCAAGTGGTGGTTCTTTTCCTGGTACAGCGGCACTTATCAATTTGCTAGGCTACACGCCCGACCAAATGTACGCAGGCTTCAAGGGGTTAATTATGAATTATCCAAGCTCTGGACGACGTGGGCGTTGGGACAGACGCAGCGCGGAAGATCGTAAAAAAGAGGAGGAAAAGAAGCTGAAGAAGCTAAATGAAACGTGGGAGAATGCGACCCTCTACTCGAAAATAGCAGGCGCAGCAAAGGAAGGGGAACAGCCCGAATACAATCCAGAATTGGAAGC
>JAHDCQ010000348.1:0-2165 GCA_020629845.1 Saprospiraceae bacterium
CCATCAAACACATTAAAATCCACATCGCCTTGAATGCCATCTAAGCGGCCGCGGCTGCCATATTGCCAAAATTGCCAGGTATTGCGAGAGGCAAGCTGTGGGGCTTCATCATTGTAGCGAGCTATCCAAGTAGGGTATTCATCGAACTGCCCTGCGAGGTGTTTATTGTAGAATTTGACATTGGTGTATAGCACAGGGCGCATACCATATTCCACTTCCATAATATTGAGCCAATATTTAAGATTGGGAATGAGTTCTTCGGTTGTGATACCATCCAGCACCTCAATATCTAGCACAGGTGGCAGGTCGCCTTGTTCTAGCTCTACCAATTCTACGAAATTAGCGATTTGCTTTCGCACATCCACGCTTGGGCGATAGAAGTGATACGCGCCGCGCCGAATGCCTGCGGCTTTGCTGGCTTTCCAATTGCGACAAAACATCGAATCTTGCAGCCATTCGCCCTCCGTAGCCTTAATATAAGCAAATTGAATATCTTGCGCTGCGATTTGCGGCCAGTTGATAGTTCCCTGGTAGTGCGACACATCTATTCCATGCACTTCATAGGAAGTGAGGCGTTCTGTCGGTCTATCGCAAGCAAAGATAAACACGAGCAGAAGAAGTGCTATGAATAGTAACTGCCGCATATAATAAGAATGTTAAAAAAATAAATGCAGCGTGTTGCCGAATTTACTTTTGTATTCATCCTAATACGTTCTCTGACAAAAGCCGACGGAGAACGCAGTTTGGGTGCTTCTGTATTTATAACGAGGAATTGATAAAAAATGACAGGCAGCACAGTAAATATTTTGCAATTTAAGCAAATTATAACATTAGCATACGCCTTTTGGATAGATATAATATAAAACTTTGTAATATGACTACTTTGCGACAGCTTTTCTTACAACGACTTGCGCCTACCAGTCCTTCGCCTTTAATGTTAGAAGTCGAACGGGCAGAAGGTGCCTACCTCTATGCTCCTGATGGCAAAGCCTATCTCGATTTCATAGCCGGCATCAGTGTGAGTAGTGTAGGGCATTGCCATCCTAAAGTAGTGGAAGCCGCTAAAAATCAGCTTGATAAGTATCTGCACACGATGGTGTATGGCGAATATGTACTTGCTCCTCAGGTGCAGTTGGCAGACCTTTTAGTACAGCATTTGCCCGATAGTCTGAATAGCGTCTACTTCGTCAATTCAGGCACGGAAGCCACCGAAGGTGCGATGAAACTCGCCAAACGCGTTACTGGTCGGAGCGAAATTATTGCTTGCCGAAAAGCCTATCATGGGAGTACGCAAGGTGCAGCTAGTTTGATGTCGCCTACAGAGTTTACACAAGCCTATTATCCGCTTTTACCCGATATTAAACATATAGATTTCAATTGTGAGACTTGTTTGCATCAAATTACGGAACGTACTGCTTGTGTCATTATGGAAACCGTACAAGCAGAGTGGGGGATACGCCCACCTACGAATGACTACCTGAAAAAAGTACGCCAACGCTGCGACGAAGTAGGCGCGCTACTCGTACTGGATGAGATACAGGTCGGCTTTGGGCGTACGGGTACGCTTTGGGCATTCGAGCAATATGGTATAGTACCTGATATATTGCTATTGGCGAAGGCGATGGGCGGTGGTATGCCGATTGGGGCATTTGTGGCTAATCAGGAGTTGATGCAGACGTTTTCCGTAGATCCGATACTAGGACATATTACCACATTTGGCGGACATCCTGTGTGTTGCGCGGCAGCCTTGGCCACGCTAAAAGTATTGACGAGTGAAACTTGGATAAGCGAAGTAAAGGTAAAGGAACAGTTGCTACGTTCTTTGCTAGTACATCCCAAAATTCGGGAAGTGCGTAGTGCGGGACTCATTATGGCGGTAGATTTAGGCGCGTTTGAGCAAGTGGAGCGCGTGATTCATTACTGCCTAGAGCATGGTTTGATAGTGGATTGGTTTTTGTTTAATAGCCACTCCATTCGTATCGCGCCACCTTTGATGATTTCAGAGGAGCAGTTGCGTTGGGGCTGTGCTTTATTGCTAGAGGCTATTGAGCAAGAAGCCTAAATTGCCGATTTGTGAATTTGAGCATTTGAAAAGTATGACTTGAAATATTCAAATGCTCAAATTCACAGATTTTCAAATTTTCAGCATAAAGTTATCGCGTGTT
>JAHDCQ010000348.1:2265-5285 GCA_020629845.1 Saprospiraceae bacterium
TCGCGTGTTTATCTCAAAAATGTTTCTTTCATATCTTCTTTCCACGAAATTGTTTTACTTCCCATAAAATGTTAAAAAACAACATAAAATTAGAAACGAATTGTTTTTTTAAAATATTTGTTTTACCTTTATGTCATATTTAACCAGAAAAGTTTTAGAAACCAACAATATCAATTATGATTGGAGAAGATAGAATCAACCTAAATAATCGCTTTATTCAAGTATTTAAATTGCTTGAACAACGCGGAGATATTGTGAAGAATGATAGAGGAGGCAAAGGCATGGGCGATTTCGCTGAAAAAATATTGGGCAATCGTGGATATGGGCATATCATTAGTGCCTTCTTGAATGGAGAAGATAAGCGAGTGATTGACTATAAGCATGCTCGAAAGCTCTGTAAGGAATACGGTGTGAATGAATCTTACATGATGGAAGGTGTGGGTACACCATTTGGAATGGATTTGCCAAGCATTACACAGCACATGACCAATGTGGCAATGGATAACATCTTATACACCACAGTAGAAGCATTTGCAGGAAGTGGACAGGCAGTAAGTGATACTGTAACAGAGGGCTTGCGCTACTTTTCTATGCCAGGCATACAAGGAAACGGCATGGTTGCTTTCCCAATTAAGGGGGATAGCATGGATCCTGTCATTAGAGATGGCGATTTGGTTATCTGTAAAGAAGTTGGCCTACTTGGCGATATTCACGATAATAAGATATATGCCGTGAAAAGCAATGGTTCGCTTTGGATTAAGTACGTGCAGCGAATTATAGATGATAGAGGTATCGTGCGCCGTTTGAAGTTGATTTCAGCGAATCACCTAGAGTACGACCCATTCGTAGAAGAGGTGAATGAACATACGCGCCTGTATAAAGTCATCCGACGTATCAGCGAAGTACAGTAAAAGAAGTTTACAATTATATTTTCGGCTACATTTTTTTTGTAATAAACTGAAGATGTGGTCTCATTCCTTGACACATTCAACCAAAAGATTTTTAGAAATATCCTGCTGTTTTAGGTGCGCTCCTAAGTTTTATACGACTTAGGAGCTTCTTTATGTTTATTGTATTCGCTGACGTGTTGCTTCATATAACATGATTCCCGTCGCTACAGAAACATTAAATGAATCGGTAGTGGATTGTTGCGGAATAATAAAATTCTTATCCACCACACCTAGTACCGCTTTACTTACTCCTTCTCCTTCCGCCCCTAATACAATTGCCGTTGGTAAACCGAAATCCATTGCTGCAAGTTGTTCTGTTGCTTTCAAGTCACTCGCTAGTACTTGTACACCTGAAAGCTGGAGTTCTTGGATTGCTCTGATAAGGCTATGTACGCGACAAATCGCGATTTTGGGAAGGGTACCAGCAGAGGCTTTGATGGCATCGGCATTGATTTGTGCTACGCCTTTTGATGGGATAATAATAGCATGCACCCCACAGCATACTGCCGAACGCGCAATAGCTCCGAAATTGCGTACATCCGTCACGCCATCAAGTATAAGAAACAGAGGTGTTTCACCGCGCTCATAAATCATCGGTAACACATCTTCTACTTTATAATAATCCACTAAGGCTAAATAGCCAACAATGCCTTGATGATTGCCCCTAGTGAAGCGGGCGAGGCGTTCTTTAGGCACTACCTGTAGAGGAATATTAAATTGCTTACTAAGCTTCCTTATTTTTTTTTCAAATTCGCCCCTAATGCCCTGTTGCAGAAAGAGTTTATCTATCGCTTTTCCCGATTCGATGGCATCTACTATGGGGTGTCTTCCAAAAATAAGCGTATTCTTTTTTTGCATGCTGCAAAGTAACATATTTAGCGTGAGGTATAAAAAAAGTGAGCAGTTGCAATGCACTACTCACCTCAAATATAAATACTCAACGTAAACTATTCTCTTTATAAATGAGCACTTTAAAAGCAAGGGAAGCCAAATTGCTGCTTCCCTTGCGAAAATAAAAATGCGTATCAAGCTTTTATAAAGGGGGCAGCATACACCACCCCCCGAAGATCAACTTTGATATTGATCCACTACAAATCTTATCGCTTATGAAAGACGATATTGTATCCTTAATTTAATACTAGTTTAGGTCTGATTACTAATAGAGAAAAGAGAGGGCAACATTTATAACAGCTAAAGTTTCACTAGCATAGATCACCCTCTTAAAAAATCAACTTTTATCAAAAAAATACTAACATACAATTATAAGGGAATCGGCAAAAAATAATCTACCCACTCTGACTCGCTCTTTTCCCTTCTAAAAAATCGAAAAAATAAGTCCGTAGCGCGGCTATGCACTGATTTTTTCAATTCTTTAGAAGAAGAAAATAGCTGCACCATAATGGATACCTTATTTATTGCCGATTCCCTAAAAACCTAATTTAATCGCCGATGAGTGCGAATAAATGTGGTTGAATGCCTTAGAAGCTGTTTTAAAACCTTAAATAGATTTAATACAGAAATGACACACCTTCTTTTATGAAGTAAGTTTGTGTGTAAGTGTGTTGTAGTGGATTGCTTTCACCGATTTTTTACTAGACTGTATTTTGTCTTAGCTTATACAAAGTCGATTCCTTGTGCTTTACAGCAATTTTCACAAAAATAAAACAACTTAGCTTTATATGCAATCTTTTTAACAATGATTCTCCATTTAAGGTAAAAGCCAACGGAAATATATCTTTCTGTATGGTAGTATTGGTGACTCAAAAAATATTTTTCTTGATGGTATACATCTATTATAAGTGACGAAATCTATCTATATTTACCTAGATTTCGCTACTTAAGTAATCAGACAAAAATAACTTAACAACTCCTTGAAAGCTCTTTTTGCCTGACTTTTCGTTGCAAAAACTATCACTATGCAAAGGCATAACTCAATTTTTTGCGCCTCAATTCAGATAAAAACTGCATCCAATTAGTTGTCAGCTTATTTTTGTCTGATTACTTATAATTTAAAATCTTCTAGTTTTTAATAGTCATAAAATGGCATAAAAGCCTTGAAAAGAAAATTGA
>JAHDCQ010000349.1 GCA_020629845.1 Saprospiraceae bacterium
TACTGTCATTTGCTGATGTATATACTACAAATATACATTCTTTTTAAGAAAGATGAAAAGAAAAAAAACCAGAGTATAAATCTGAATTCATCATGGAGTTTAAAGAACTAGTACAGAACAACATCTAGGGCATCGGCAAAAAATGGAAATGGCTAGCTCGATGTGGCAAAAGTGAACTCCGATGAGCTGAATGTTTACTATTTCAATACCATAGCTCATCGAAAAAAGAGGTGATTATGCGGACAAGCGAAGCCAAGTTTCGCTTGTCCACTATGTATCTAGTACACTGTAAACTAAGTTTTTTATGATTTTAAATTATTGCTCGTGAGGACATACTGTCCGATACGTTCTACCTACAAATATCTGATTTGTAGAAAAGTATACGAATCAGATATTCGTAAATAGTCAGTGACGGATTGGAAATCCGCACCAGCAAAAAATTAAAAAGACTTTATTTACACTGTACTAGAGCAAGAATTAGAGACTCTTCATATATTCTATCAAATCCCATTTTTCATCATCCGTCAAATCCGTACCATAAGTATGCCCCGCGTTGGAGTTGCCAGGCATGTGTTCAGTAGTGCCAGCTTTTAGCACCTTGAATTCACTTTTACCTCTATCGGTGATAAAGCCTACATTTTCGGGATCAAATTCATGACTACCCACCCAGAAGGAAGTGACACGTTCCGCAGGTGATTTCATCAATTCCCAAAGATTAGGTACAGAACCATTGTGTAGGTAGGGTGCAGTTGCCCAAATACCGTTCAAAGGACGACCTTTATAGACCAAGTCTGCTGCCTTGTAGCTTTCCATTTCTACGCCCATCTGATTGCTTGCTTCTAAGTGTTGTGCTAGGAGCGATTGCGCTCTATTGTTCAGCTCATCACTTAAATCATCAGCTTCAATATCATGATATGGTGTATTGGTATGCGCTTCTGCATCTGCCATAAATTGGCTGATGTCGCTTTCTGCTGATGTCGTTTCAAGTCCCTTGTCGTCAGTATGTCCTCCAATTTTGGAAGTGGCATGTGCGGCTTGTAAGGCTTTGAGTGGATGCTCTAAAATAAGCCCAACTACACCATTAACCGAAATCTGGATAGAGGGCGCGGTAGGGCCAAATTTGTCGCCTGTCAAAATACTCGTTTTCACCCCTTCCAATTGCAAGGTTTTGGAAGTATGATTAGCAATTTGCCATGCTGTTTCCCGATCGGTGCCTAGCTCGCTCACAAGCGTCTGGTTAGCCGTATAGTTGAGTCCCTCATCCTCCCGAGCAATTACTTGATGGCAGCTTGCACACTGTGCTTCAAATAGCACTGCTCCTCGAGCTACTTTTTCCATATCCAATGCTGGCAGCACGTCCTCTGGCCAGCTTGGCGAACGTAGTTTTTTGATATAGCCCTCCAAAACACCTACTCCATGAAAATTCGCAGTAGAGGTATATTTGTTTTTTATGGTACCTCCTGCTTTTTTAGGCCTAATTTCAAGTCCACCGAATACGCCTACCACCTCGCCTATATTGCGCGAAAGCGGCCCAACAACGGGAATACGATTATTAGCAGAAGCATTCCACTGTACGACATCCGATTGGTGCGTACCCCAAAGGAAAGGGTAAGAGACAGGGGCAGTAGGGGCATTGCCATTTTTTATATTTCCTAGTGCAAAGGCGGCACCTGCATTTTCAATTTGTCCAAAAGCATCTAAGCGACCATAGCTAGTGAAATCGGCTGGATAATCAGCAGGTAGTGCATTCACAGCTTGGCGGGTATTGAGTTCTTGCGTGCGTTCATCCAATTGTTCGCGTAGCTTTTTCGCTTTCCCATCCGAATATTGATCGCCTAATACATTTTGAGCAAAGCGTTCAAATTTAGCATCATCGTCATGCGTCGCGCGCATGGCTTGAATGAGTTGGCTGAAAAACCCTCTGAAATTGGCTAAGGTTGGCGCACCTTCTATCAGCAAGTGATTACCTTTATAATTAATCTGATTGGTGTGGCAAGCTGCACAAGTAAAACCCAGGTGAGCATCTTTATAGTGCTTGGCCTTTGTAATGGCAAAGCCAATGGGCAAGCCAGAAGGGTTCAGCTTAGAGCTTTTTTCTGGTAAATATCCAAAGGCGGACATGTGTGCTGCATTGCGGAATAGTTTTTCATTGCCTACTTGTTCTAAGTACGTAAACCAAACATAAGGTAGGATACGCGAACCCTGGCTAGTGAACCAAAAGTTTTCACGATCTTCCATTGTCCAATTTTGCTCCAATACTTTTCTAGAGGGCATCTCACCATCTACAGAAAGAATGGGTGGAGGCGTAGGCTTAGATGTGGGTTTGGTATCCTCTTCACAACTTACCAAATACACTAAAAGTAAAACGCCAAAAGTGGCGAGCAAAAATACTTGTTTCATAGTAATGTGTTTTGATGAATAATTGAAAACTATGTAAAAACAGCTATTGGGAAATGGTATCTCCTTAAGTTTAGATTAGTGTATACTGTGTTTAGGAAATCGCTTTTTATACTGCTTTAGGCTACTGTTCAGGTTTAGGTTTGCTTATTTCATAAATCGGTTTGCTGTCCAAAGATAGTAAAAATTGTGGCTCTACGGTGAAAAGTGTGGGTCATTCTTTTTTGTCCCAATGGAACGCGTTCCATTGGAGGGAATACGTATAAAACAGAAAATGTACGCTGAATTGATTGAATCAAGTTGAGCGTACCCACACTTTTCACCGTAGTGCCACAATTGTAGGAATACTGCTTTTTATTGTAGCTGAGGGGTAGGACAAATTGCACTTTTTACCTGAAAAATTTACTTTAGACGTTATCTAAATCTGTCCCCAACCGATAAATTGGTGGGTTGAAATCAATCACGACAGCGTTTTAGCCCACCAATTCATTGGTGGGAGAAGAAAATTGTGTAATTTGTTAATACACACTATCGCTGCGGCAAGTGTTGAGTGAGATTACCAATATTGCGTAACATCAGTTAATAGGCAATGCTATTGGATTGATTGGTTATTTTTATAAAAATGGGCAAGACACACAAAGCATCTTGCCCGCTACATCATCATTTCGCAATAATTATTCGCTTGGTGTGCACCTCATTGGAAAGATATACATGAGCAAAATAGATGCCGGCTGCTAAGCCATTGGCTACTATCTGAAACTCATGCGCCCCTCGTTCATAGAATTCATGTGCCGCTAAGACCTGCATTAGCTGACCGTGAATGTTGAATAAACGGATGCTTAGTTCCGCAGCTTCAGGCAAACGCACGACTAACTGAGCGGTTTGAACAATGGGATTTGGAGCAATTTTGAACGACATACTAGTACTTGTACCAGAGTTACGTCCGCTCATTGGCACAATGCCTTCGCAGTTGTCGGTTACTGCATGCAGTCTACTTCCCATTTCAGCCTTAAAACCTGCTGTAAATATAATTCGGTCTCCAGCTCGGAAGGTGGCTTGTTGATTGCTACCTAATAAGCCCGTAGCTTGAATACCATCCGAGGTACAAAAATAACTAGTGTGTGTAGTAGGTATTTCGGTCAATTCAATATCTCCTGCTGGGCATATTGCCGAACAAGCTATAGTAGGGATTTGTGCTATTGCCTGTTGTGATAGCAATAGTAGCACAAATCCTAAAATTATATGTTTCATAGCGATACTAGTTTTTATCGAGTTGATTCAATTGCTCTTGCATCGCTTCCATTTGGGCTTGCATCGCTTGTAGTTGTGTTTGCATCGCCTTAAGCTGGGCATCTTTGGCGTGTAGTGCCTCATTCATATCTATCACATAAGTTGTGATTACTTCTATGGCTTCCACACTTTGGCGTTGCGTTTCGGCTACATTTAGCCCCTTTGTTTCTACCTCTTTTGCTGGTGCGAACCAGGGCAAGTGTCCATTACATTGTATGAATGCATAGACCTCTTCTATGGAAAGCCGATTGTAGGCAGGCGTGAATACATAATCAGGCCAATTTTCCTTCATGTCCACATGCAATTCCTCAATGATGGCTTTGCCGCCAAGTGCTAGAGAAAAGCCTGTGGGAACGGACTTTGTTCCAATTCCAACTCCACCTCCAAAGGTCTGAATAAGCGTGTTTCCAGTGTTAGAACCAATATACAGGTCACGCCCATTGGATTCTATACCAAAGGAAGTTCCAGTAGTCCCAAAGTCTAGGTAATGTTCTGGATCACTTAAAGATTCCAAGCGGATGTTGCTTCCTAACACATGCAGATTGTGTTCGGGAGTATCCGTGCCTATACCTACTAATCCATTTTCATCAACAGTAAGTTTTGGACGACCTTTTGTGATAAGATGCACTCTTCCAGTAGGGTTGAAATTATTAGTCCCGAATTCTACATCATCCTTATGATGAAAAATACCGAGATACCCTTTCTGCCCCTCTATATTGGCGAGTTGCACATAACCATAATCCTTCGTGGACTGTAGACGCAACATTGCCCCATCTTCCGATTTGATATGCAAATCAGCTTCAGGTTCTAATATTCCGATTCCTACTCGGCCTGTGTCAGGGAGCATGTTTTGGGCGGTAGTGTATACAATACTTAATAGTGTAACTAGAGCGAGACATGAAATTTTTACTAATGTTCTCATTCTCAATCGTGATTTGTAAGCAACAAGCATACAAAACATAAGATAACGGCTTATGATACGTAAAACTAAAAAGGGACTTGCTGGAATATAGAATTTATTCTAGCTTATTTGTTAATAGACGTGAATGGTGGAGGCATTAAGTTATTTGAATTGCGTGTGTATTTAATTTAAAAGTCGTTTCTCATGTTATCTTAGCACAAACACTTGAATATTTCAAATGTGACTGCTATCTCATGGTAGTTAATTGTAAAATAGAGCTTCTTTTGTGTTTGAACCGATGATTTGTAACTTGGCTTATATTCTTTAATAATGCCTAATCCAACACAAATATATATCTTTTTTTTGTAATGTGTTAATAGAAAAAAATCGTATTCATATTAATTTTATATCTAATGTGATGTTTTGTATTAATTCTTAAATTTAACTACCTGAATATCAGATTTTTTGAAAAAAAACTATATTTTTTTGCTTGTATTACTACTTAATAAAAAAAATAGTAATTATTCAGAAGAGAGAGCAGAGACCACTTTGTTGAGAGAATAGAGACTTAAAAACGGAACACCTTCCAACAAAATGACACTTTACAAGCACTAGGATTTTTAATAGAAAACTCAACATAGATAGATGAAAAC
>JAHDCQ010000350.1 GCA_020629845.1 Saprospiraceae bacterium
GCAAAAAATTCCATGAACTCATACCTGGTTCACGCCTTATTTTTGTGGATAAGTGCGGACATGCACCTATGATGGAGCATCCTGAACTTTTCAATGAGCATTTAGCCACTTTTTTAGAAGAGATTAAGAGCTAGTGTTCAACCAAATTTCTTAATCAATATAAACCACCTTACGCAAGAAACGCGCACCAAAGGTAATCTCAAACGTAAGATTACGAATCCTGCGCTCTGGCAAACTTCGCAACTGCCCCGTAAATGGATCAGTAACATTGTTGATTTGTGGTTGTAAATATTGTAGCGAAAAATCAGGGTTAACAGTCATCTCTATTACGCCACCCACTAGTTCAGAGAACATAAATTCAAAACCGCCCCCTACAGTCACGCCATAGTTCCAGGGCTGCATGAAGTCATCTACAGGAAAAAAAAGTGTATTGTAACGCGAATTAAAATTCTGATGAATATCTAAGTTCGTATCAACGGTATAGTCGCCTCGTACTCCGATAAGCCAATAAGCATCCACATCATCTGCAAAATCACGCTTTTGTTTTGCACCGAGCATCAAAGAGATATTGCGAAATTGAAATTCTCTATCCGCAGCACGAAACACTTGATTATCAATAAAATTGACTGCAAAACGATTCCTCAAAGCACTCCCCTTCACATGATAGCCCAGTTGTGCAATTAGGGCGAGTCCACTCTCTTCCGTTTCACTTTCTATATATGCCGCTCCATTGTAAGCAAACAAGGGATCTCGTTCAAAACCATTCCATTGTTGGATTCCTACAGTAAGTCCTCCTTTCACACCAAAGGCATAGCCCTGTCCATACAGACTATTCACAGTTAAAAGTACAATTGCAATACCTATTCCTATTCGCATGATTTTAATTGTTTAGATATTTGGATTTCATAGTTTATCCGACTCGTACCAAATATGCTGCTGAATATCTAAATATCCAAAAATCGAAACGACTAAATGTCCAAAAGTCCAAATATCGAAGAGGAAAGCCATTACATATAAGGATTTACGGCAATATTTTTTTGGCTGTACGATAACAAAAAATATATTTGTAACAAAAAAACCACCGAAAGGAGCTTTATAAGGGCAAAAGGCATGTAAAATCTTAACTTCATCTCAATGCCATTTTCTACTTTTCAGCTCAGGTGAGCGTAGTCGTATATGATAGAACGATTCAAGCAACTTATTAATATCGGAGTAGAACGCTTCCATAGTCGTGTTGACCAAACGCACCAGCGCTTGTTCAACATCTGCTGTATAGTAGCAGTCTGCTTTTCTTGTGCGCTCATTGTGTATGATTTTTGGCTGGGCACACCCGATGTGCATTTAAAACTACTTTACTTTGCATCTGCTTGCTGCTTTGCAGGTTTTATTCTACTCAATTACCAAAAACAACATCGTTTAGCAAGCTATCTTGCAGCTATCACTCCACTCATACTCGTTTGGATTTGTATAAAAATCACTGGCACTCAAATCCATTATGAACTCCTACTTATAGGCTTTGCGATGAGTCCTTACTTATTTTTTGTGCAAAATCGCTTTATTGCCTTTGGTATTTTCTTCCTGTACATAGTAGGCGCATTAGAGATTGCCTTTATTGAAGTGACCCCTTTGATATACATGGAATATGCTACTATTTCTAATATGGATTTAGTAGCGAAATCTTCAGGGGTGGCAGTTCTTTTATTTGGTACGGTGATGTTAGGCACACTAAGCAGAGCTGCTATGCAAGAAATCGAAAATCAACGGGATACGGTAAAAAAGGCAAAGGAAGAAGTAGAACGCAGTGAACGCCTCAAGACGACCTTCTTGAAAAATATGTCGCATGAAATCCGTACTCCTTTAAATGGTATTATTGGTTTCACGGATATGATTATGGATGACTCTATGACCATTAGTGAACAGGAACGCGACGAATATGCTGAAATCATCAATAAATCTTCGCAGCAGCTACTTTCCATCATGAGCAATGTGTTGGATATTTCCAAAATTGAAATTGGAGAGATAGGTCTAGAATATGAAGCAGTTGATGTAAAAGCACTAATAGAACACTTACTTCAAAAATTCGAGTGGCAAGCATTGGATAAAGGCTTATCATTCGCTTACCGCTTAGGCAATAAAGATGAAGCTTGTGTAATAGAGACGGACAAGAAAAAAATCGAGCAAATTCTTAGCTCCTTATTGAGCAATGCTATAAAGTTTACTAAAAAAGGAAAAATACAATTTAGCTATGATATAAACCACATTGCCAATACTATTATCTTTAAGGTGAATGATACAGGACCAGGTATCCCTCGGCACTTGCATGAGCAAATTTTTGAAAGTTTCCATCGTATGGATATTGATGCTTCTAGAGGAGCAGGACTTGGTCTAGCGATTAGTCAAGGCTTTGCAAACATGTTAGGCGGACGCATCACCTTAGAATCTATGATGGGGCAAGGCACTACTTTTTATGTGTCTTTACCGTATATAGAGGCTAGTTTGCCTGTAGTTGCTCCAAAAGTAGAAGTAAAAGACACCAAAGTCATCCAAGAATTTGGCAAAAAGAAAGTATTGGTAGCAGAAGATGAAACCTTCAACTACAAACTATTGGAGGCACTGCTTAAGCAGCTTGGCTATGAAGTACTTTGGGCTAAAAATGGTCAAATTGCTGTAGATTTAGCTACAGAACATCCTGACCTCGACCTCATCTTAATGGACATCAAAATGCCCATTATGAATGGTATAGAAGCTACTGAAAAAATCAGAGCTATCTACCCTAATGTGCCAATTGTAGGACAATCCGCTTTTGCCTTCGCCAATGAACAAGAGCAATCCATAGAGGCAGGTTGCAATGCTTATCTCACGAAACCCATCAAGCGTAAGGAGTTGTTGGATACCATGACTGCTTTATTTGGGCGGCAAAATCAGTAAATCCAAATTTTCTTTGTTGCTACACCTTGTTCGCTAAAAAAGCTTAATAACAAGATGCCACTTGTAGCCTCCAATTGACACTCACTTCTCCCTATCATCGGAGCATCTGCTAATACTTTGCCCTGTACATCACTCAACACTAAACGGTGAAACGAATGTGTCGTATTCGGAAACTGAATATCCAATCTGCCATCCATTTGTCGAATTTGTATCTTGTCAAGACTAGAAGGCTCTTGTACGGATGTAGTTCTTTTAATATTTCCTATCCAATCTACCAATTTGTCCAGAATGGCAGGGGCAACATTCGGTGTATAAGCAGGTGTAAGAAAATGATTTATATCATGATACAATTCTACCGTAGTATTTCCCGTAGGTAATGCAGCTTGAAAACGTAAAGCATCTTCATAAGGCACATTGAAGTCGTCTTTCCCTTGGATAATAAGGGTTGGCAAGTTGGCGATTTTATAATTTTCTAGCACACTATCTCCCATATCTATCCAGTCCCTCCAAAATCGCTCATAGCCAAAGGGTACAGGATTGGTAGGATTACCAGGAAAATTTATTAGAATTTGCGTATTGGCTGGAAAAGCCCGCGCTCTAATTAGCTCAAATTGCTCATAAAATTGATTGGCTACCAATGCGCCACTAGTTGCATCACGCGCACATTGTGCATATATTGCACGATATTGTTCAGGTAGCAAACTATCAACTGGTGTTACTGGGCCTGCCAGCGAAATTAAGCCATTCACCATGCCCGTATTCAGCGCAGCTATAGGAATCAAAGTAGCCCCTTGACTATGCCCTGCCAATATAATACAAGAAGTATCGACTTCAGGGCGAGTGCTGACGTAGCGAATAGCATTTTCAATATCAGTTACAAAATCTTTGGTAGAAACCGTAAGGGGGTCTAAAATTGCGCCATGTGTGAAACTACGCTTATCGTATCGTAAGACTGCCACACCATTGGCATTTAAATGTTCCGCAATATCCTGAAAATTGGCAATAGTGTTATTGAACAAGCCAGGATATATACAAGCAGAATTACCGTCATTCAAGCTGACGCGCTGATTGCGGTCACTTGGCCCCGAACCATGTACTAAAATCACAACGGGAGATGGGCCGTCGTCAGCAGGCGTGGAGAAAGTACCATTGAGGGTTAAGCCATCGCTGGTAAAGCTTACATCTTCCTGAGCAAACATAGCGAAAGCACTAATCACAAACAATGCGAGTAAAATTATCTTTTTCATAAATTGGACTTTTGCTTACAATATATCTGCTTCAACACAAAAAAGTCAGCAGCTTCGTAAATATTCGACGAATACTGCTGACACTAGGAAGAATCTATTTTTTTTGCCGACTGAATTCATAAACAAGTGTTATTGCACATAAAAAAGTCGTGCTTATCCAAGCAGTTTAGCAGTATCTTAACAAAGCTTTATTCCCCTTTGGAACTTTTTTTGCGTCGAAAATGTATATCTTGAGGTAGATTTAAGAGGCAATCATAAGATTGCTTAAAGAGGCTTTGGTATCTCACATCTTATTCCTTGAAGTCTCACATCTAAAATAAAATACATAACTATGTCAAATCAAAAACAAATACTGGACTACGATTACGCAATTCCAGTAGCTCGAGAAACAGAACTCGATCGTGCGGAATTTATCCGCAATACTTATATGCACCTCGCATTGGCGGTACTTGGTTTCATTGCAGTAGAAGCTGTCTTTTTAAATACGCCCTTTATTGTTGAAATTGGCTTAAAAATGACCCAGGGCATGACATGGCTGCTCGTACTAGGTGGCTTTATGTTCGTGACTAGCATGGCAGAACGCTGGGCGCAAAACTCTACCGACCGTACGCAACAATACCTTGCACTCGCGCTCTATGTGGTAGCAGAAGCCTTTATTTTTGTCCCTTTACTGTATGTAGCAATTGCTCGAACAGGCGATTTATCGCTCATCAATCAAGCAGGTGTGCTGACACTAGGCTTATTTTCGGGCTTATCGGCAGTAGCCTTTTTTAGCAAGAAAGATTTTTCTTTCTTAGGAAAAGCATTGACTATTGGTGGTTTCATCGCACTTGGACTTATTGCAGCAGGTATCCTATTTGGATTCTCTTTGGGGCTATGGTTTTCTTTTGCTATGGTAGCTCTAGCAGCAGGTTCCATCCTGTATCAAACATCGAATGTTATATATCGCTATAATAAGGCACAGTATGTAGCAGCTTCTTTAGGCTTGTTTGCATCATTGATGCTATTATTCTGGTATATTCTAAGTATCGTTTCTAGTTTTAGC
>JAHDCQ010000351.1 GCA_020629845.1 Saprospiraceae bacterium
AGAAACAACACATAAAATGGAAGCAAATATATACTTCGATACGATAGACGATATTAGTGCAGCAATTGAACGTATTATCGCGCAAGCAAGGCACGATTTTGGGCATTTAAATTATGAACAACTCAATTGGAAACCCAATGCGACAACTTGGAGCGTGGGACAGTGTCTACATCATTTAGTACAGGCAGCCGCTGCCTATGAACCTATTTTTATGGGACTCATAGCAGGGAAGCAAATACCTAATTTTTGGCGAAAACTGCCTGTTTTGCCAGGCATATTCGGGAGGTCTATCCTGAAGGCAGTCGGGCCAATACGAGATAAAAAGACCAAAACCTTTCCTGTATTTGAGCCTGCTCAAAGCGATGTGCCATTAGATATTATCGAAGATTTAGCGAGTCGCCTGCGTCATTTCACCAGTCTAGCACAGCAGTTAGAACACTATGATTTGAAGCGGACTATTGTGACTTCGCCCGTTGCTAAATTTGTAAATTATAGCCTATTGGATGCTTTGAATATCGTGACGGTGCATAACTATCGGCACTTCAATCAAGCGCAAGAAGTGATGGCACTAGAGGGATTTCCAGCTTGATGATGTTTGGTGATGACAGCTACTTTTGTTCATAAAATAGCTGTCATCAAAAATCCTGTTAGGCTTCTACCTCTTCGGGTTCTTGCCCTACTGAAAGGATATTATCATCCACCAAAATGCGACCACAATGTTCGCAAGCAATGATTTTCTTGCGCTGCTTTATTTCAAGCTGTAATTGTGGTGGAATTTTATTGAAACAACCGCCACAAGAATTACGCTCTACAGTTACTACTGCCAAACCATTACGGTAGTTGGTGCTGATGCGGTCGTAGGCCTTTAGCAGACGATCTTCCACTTTCTTTCGCACCGAAGTAGCTTCTTTATTGAGCTTTCGTTCTTGCTTTTCGGTTTTGGTAATAATTTTTTCTAGCTCTACTTTCTTAGCCTCTAGGTCTTTCCGTTTTTGGTCGAGCCGACCTTTCGTTTCATTTACGGTTTCTTCCTTGCTGCCAATAGCTACTTTTGCCTCGCGGATGCGCTTATCTGCCAATTGAATGTCCAATTTCTGCAATTCGATTTCCTTCGTCAGGGCATCATATTCGCGACTATTTTTCACGTTATCCAACTGCTTGGTATAGCGCTCTATCAAAGCTGCTGCTTCTTCTTTTATGCTGTCGTGGTGATTGACTTCGCTTTGCTTCTCATCCACGTTTTTCTGTAGGCGATTAAGACGCGTTTCTAGCCCTGCTATATCATCTTCAAGGTCTTTTACCTCAATTGGTAATTCCCCTTTTAGAATTTCTAATTCAATCTTTTCATTATCTATCAATTGTAATTCATACAATTGCTTCAACTTCTCCGCTACAGTGAGGTCTTTTTTTACTTTTGCCATATGGAAATTTTGTTTATTTGTTTATTCGTTTATTCCTTGAGTAAAGACGTAATATTAACGCCTCATCCATTGTAATAAACGGCTGCGAACGCAGTTAAACAAATCACCAAATAAACATTTATTACGAATAATACACAGGATTGGTGCGTACTGTTGTCTGATGAGCCGCAAAAGTAGTAAATTTCTGAGAGATAAGCTCGTGTAAGAGGGCTATCGTGTATTGTTCGCTTTCATAATGCCCTATATCTGCGATTATAAGCTGCCCATCTGCATCAAAAAATTCATGGTATTTATAGTCGGATGTGATAAAAATATCTGCTTTTTGCCGAATGGCGTGTTTCAATAAGAAACCACCTGCGCCACCGCACACGGCTACTTTATGAATCGGTTTGTCCAGCAATGCAGTATGCCGAATACTTTTCACATCCATGCGTACTTTTAGGCATACCAGAAAATCCGCTGCTTTCATAGGGCTTTGTAGTTCACCTATCATACCTGAGCCTACGGTGCTTTGTTCATTATCTACGCTTGAAATATGGTAAGAAAGCTCTGTGTGTAAGTAAGTATCTTGCAAGGCTTTGTTGATGGCGCGTCCTTTATCAGGGGTGTAGAGTAGTTCCAATTGTACGGCTGCGCCTGCATAGCCATTGCGGGTTTCCATGCCCAGTACGGCATAGCTTGCAGGCTGCTTTACATTTACACCGCCTGCCCCTGCTGCCACAAGTTGTTGGCGTAGGGCATCGCTATATTTAGTTGGTACTACTACCGAGAGTTTCTTTAAGCCGTCTTTTGGAGCTAGAATGCGCGTATTCTTTAGTCCTATCTTTTCTGCAATTTTTGCATTCACGCCATTGTAATACATATTATCGAGGTTGGTATGAATAGCGTAAATCGCAATATCGTGTTTAATTGCCTTCATCACTACACGCTCCACATAGTTTTTCCCCGTGATGCGTTTTAAGCCTTTAAATATAATAGGATGGTGCGCCACTACTACATTACAGCCTTTAGCGATAGCTTCGTCGAGTACGGCTTCTGTAGAGTCGAGGCAAGTGAGTACTCCTTTTATTTCCGCTTCAGGACTCCCAATGATTAGTCCTGAGTTATCGTAGCTTTCTTGGTAGAGCGGTGGAGCAAGTTGTTCTAAAAAGTGGATAAGTTGGCGTAGCTTCATATTTTTTGTTTTAGCACTTTTTGTTCAATATTAGTAGTGGAATAGCCCGATACGTAGGGCAAATTTTTGACGATACCACCTCTGGATTGTACTACGTCTGAGCCTACGATTTGTTCTATTTTCCAATCCCCTCCTTTCACTAAAATATCTGGTTGAATATGCTGGATAAGTTGTAGCGGTGTATCTTCCTCGAATAGCACTACGGCATCCACGCATTGTAAGGAGGCAAGTAAGTGCAGGCGCGTTAGTTCATCATTGATGGGACGATGTTTGCCTTTCAAGCGGCGAACGGAGTCGGTCGAGTTTAAGCCCACGATGAGTTTATCCCCTAAAGCGCGCGCCTCTGCAAGATAGTAAACATGCCCGTAATGCAAAATATCAAAACAACCATTTGTGAACGCAATTTGTGCAGAGATGTCGCGCCATTGCGTAAGGGTGTGTTGTATTTGTGTCCAGTCTTGTATTTTGGATTGAATATTTTGCCACATATGGTGCTGATTTTTTTACCAAAAAACAAGGCTTTTGAGAACATGCTGTCCCAAAAGCCTTGATATTTTTACTTACGTCCGAATACTTATTTTTTACTCAAAAAAAGTATCGTAATTGTTATCCGAGCGGGTTTGCTTCTCAGGTCGTGCTACTTTCTGATTCAAGTCTAAGGTATTGCTATCCAAGCCCGAATCTAGCAAGCTAGATGTTTTTTCGTCCATGAGTATCATGCTGCTTTCTTTCTCCCACTTCTCCAGCATCTGTAAGCCTTGCTCTTCGAATACTCCATTTTGCAAATCAATCGAATCCATGAAATTCGCGGATTGCTCCATGAAGCGTTCCATCTCCCCTACCTTATTCGCCACGTCTTCTGTGATGCTTTCCAATGCTTGATCGAACATAGCACGCTTGTCAGGATCACCAGAAATCACGCTTCTTGCCGACTTCATTGCAGAGTGGGAAGCACGGATTGCTTTGCGCTCTTGCTCCTTCACCGCCACTTGGTCTTTCATGTCGATAATCATGATTTCCGAGTTTTGGTGCATCTTCTTCAAAATGCGCTCCATCACATCTATGCGTTTATAGAGTGAGCTGTATTTTGAATTCGATTCTTTCAAGCGAGCTGCCTTACGCGAGTGCAAAATCATTTGCTGCTGTTTTTGCGTTTCTCTTGCCTTGCTCGCTAAGCGCATACTCGACTGAATATCTGCTGTATTTTTATCCATAATGCTCTTCAATTGGCGTTTTTGACCTTTTAGTGCACCAATTTGCTTACTAAGCTTACGGAAATTATCTTCCAAATCGGAAATATAGCTTTTCAAAATTCCAATTGGATCCATTTGGATAAACATGCCTGTAATGCTTCGCATCACACTCTTATACATATACCACACCAAGTTGCGCATGCGTGGGTCGAGTACCATATAGATAACTGCGGCTAACACCCCAAGTGTCACCATAAGTCCTACACCTGCCAACATGAATGGCAAAAGTGTGGACACTAAGTAGCCACCGCCTATCAATAGACCTGCTAAAACCACCGCACCCGTTACCCCTTCTGGGCGTTGCCAAAATGACTTTTTCTTAGTACTGGATGGGTTATGAAATTGAACATCTGCCATTTTTTACTACTATTTTGTACTGTACCAATGTAGAATGTAGAAGTTGTAATTTATAATTTGCTTGACAAATTTCGACTTCTACATGCTACATTGGCAATTTTACATTCTAAATTTATTACACACTCTTTCTGTAAAGAAATACATTTTCAGACTATGTTCACCAAAGATACTATTTTCGTTAGAAATGTTTATAGACAAGTAGCATCATTTGTGGATAAACGACAATACCGAACTAATAAACACTTGTTATGCATTACAGATACTGCTCAATATTTTCAATATCAATATTGATTTGATTCATAATGCTCTGGTGCGTAAAGTCGAATGCTTCCCTTGTGGATTCTATCTTAGTCTTTGCATTTTCGATTTGAGCATCCGCTTGTGCTATTGTGTTATTCGCGCTCTCAATGCGTGTTTTCAGCTCTTCTATTTTCTTTTCATACTCTACCACTTGCTGCTTTAGGCGTTCCACTTCTTTGTACTTGCCATCTACGCGTTGGGTCATTTGCTTTTGTAGTGCATTATCGAATTGGGCTTTCTCCTTGCTTAATATTTTCTGATAATGGGTGGCGGTTTGCTTTAGTTTATCTTTGGTAACGCCCAAAGTAGAAGCCGTTGCAAATGCGGATTTAAAAGCAGTACCTTCATCCATATCCATAGCTAAGAGCTTGGAAAGAGATTGCTTAAATTCGATATAATCAAAGCCAGGCAAGTTGTTTTTTTCTAAGGCACTTATCAAAAATTGAAGGCTTTTCTCATCCAGTCCATGCATTGCGCCAAAAAAGGCTTTCATATCTTTCATCTATGATGTGGTTTGATTTGTATACGATTCGTATACTGTTTTCACAAGTTCAAATAAAGCATATTTACGTATGCTAAGCGAGTTGGTTCGACGTTTCCTTGTTTTAGTTCGACTAAGGAATGAGAAACCATATTTCTTAATAAAACGTTAAAACTGATGTTACTATTAGCCAGCTTGTAGCTTTTAGTAGGTCTATA
>JAHDCQ010000352.1 GCA_020629845.1 Saprospiraceae bacterium
GCCCGTGTTTCCGTCAAATCATAATTACGCATCACATACATCGCAATCAGCGTACCTATAATCGGGAAGCCTGAATAGAACAAGCGTAAACCTGTAATCGCGCCTTCGGGTTGGGTAGCAGCATCGGGTGTGAAACCTACATAAGACATAATCAACCCACTCAATAAGCCTGCAAAGGCAAAGCCACACTTGACCATCCACCAATAAATACCACCAAAAATACCTTCTCTACGCTTGCCCGTGTTGAGCTCATCTAGGTCGCAAACATCCGCCGTCATAGACATCATTAAGGTAAATAAACCACCGATGCCAAAGGAGAAAAACGGCAAAGCAAAGAGGAACATATAAGGCTTCCCTGGAATAAACAGGAACCAAAACATGAGATAACCTATGATAGAAATACCTTGCGACAATAGGAAGGTTTGCTTTTTACCAATACGCTTAGAAATAGCAGCAACAATAGGGATAACGATAAAGGTAGTAGCAATTGCACCGAGGCTACCATGCAAAGTCGGCCATATACCTGCTGCTGCGGTATCACCATTGAACATATAGTACACAATAATGAAGAACGAAAATGCCGCAATGGTATTAAAAGAGTTGAAGATAAAAAAGGTCGCAATACAAAGCTTTCGGAAAGGAACATTTTTGAACGCCTCCACAAAACCTCCGATAATTTCTGTAAAATTATTTTTGATATTGCCGAGGTTTAATGCGATAAAATCGTCCCGATCAAGGGTCGATTCGCTTTTAATGAAAATAGCAGGAATCATAGCTAAAATCATACAGGATATTCCAATCCAGACGGCAAGTATTCGGCAGCCAGCCTCTGCACCACTCGGAAACCAGTCAGGATTGTAGAGAATCACCCAAAACCAGGGCACGATGACCCATGCCCATTGCCCAATCCATTGCGCTACTGCCATGATATTGGTGCGTTCGTGGAAGTCATCGCTCATTTCATAGCCCATAGCCACATAAGGCACACTAAAAATGGTCAATCCAAAATAAAAGACAAATGACCAGACTAAAAAGTAGGTAAAATTATAGGATAGTGGGTTTTCGCGATGCAATTGCCACATCAAAATGAAGGCAATCCCCATAATGATTGCCCCGATGAAAACGTAGTGTCGCCTGCGTCCCCATTTAGAGCGCGTATTATCAGAAATAAAGCCCATGAGCGGATCCGTAATGAAGTCAAAACCACGTGGGAGGAAAAGTAATATCCCCCACAAATAAGGCGGGAAACCGAGGTCTTGCACCAAAACGACCATTAAAATGCTTAAAGCAGCAGGAAACATTTGATTGGCTAACATGCCCAATCCAAAGGCTACTTTTTGCCCAAAATGTACGGTATTAGCCGTTGCTTGTCCTTTCTCTTCCATTGTAATGCTGTTTTTCGTTCTTTGCTGGAAAGATACTATTTTTCTGCTTCTCTACGGAATGATGTTAGCGAAAAGCAGAAACACAAATAGAGCTATTTCCACTTCCTCTGCCATTGAATTAGCTTAGTATCTAAGTACTCAACTCTTGCACAAAATTGGCAAAACTTGAAATTTTGAATGACCAATTTTGAATGCGATAATGAGGTAATGCGATACTGCTACAGTATTGGCATCATTATCGCATTCTATCATTAAATAATTATGGTACTGGCGTAGCAAA
Organism: Saprospiraceae bacterium; assembly: GCA_020629845.1. Taxonomy (GTDB): domain Bacteria; phylum Bacteroidota; class Bacteroidia; order Chitinophagales; family Saprospiraceae; genus JAAUTG01. Next base: position 1,666 of record JAHDCQ010000352.1, read on the forward strand.
AAATCTTATTTTTTTTAGCATTTTAAATCCTTTCTTCATCCGAATTGAATTATTTTGTCCCTAAAAAAATCGTTCTTCGTCCACAGTATTTGTCGGAGAACCAATAAATATTACCGATCTATTATGCTATATGCTGAACACCCAATGCTAGTACTTGGCTTCTTAGGCGTATTATTATTGGCCTTATTTCAGCCATTGGATATGCGCCCTTTACGAGTGGAAGAACCACGTCGTTCCATTGTAGCGATGGAGATGGAATATTCGGGCAATTACTTAGTACCAAAGGTGAATGATATGTATTACTACAACAAGCCACCGCTTTACAATTGGGTATTAGTCGGATGCTTTAAGCTTTTTGGTAGCTACGATGAATGGATAGTGCGTCTTCCTACCGTTTTTTCGCTCTTGTTTACTGCCCTACTCAACTTCTTTTTTGTGCGCCGATATGCCAATGAACAAATCGCACTTTTGTCCAGTCTGTTTTATGTATTGAGTGCAGATATTTTGCTTTTTTTCTCTATGCTAGGAGAAATTGATATGTTCTATTCTATGCTAGTTTATGTACAAGTAGTAGCTATTTTTCATTTTTTTCAGCGCAAGCAGTGGCTATCGCTCTTCCTCCTTTCTTATGCGTTCACAGCCCTAGGCGTACTCACTAAAGGCGTTCCATCCTTAGCGTTTCAAGCATTGACCTTACTGGCTATCTTTAGTTACAATAAGCAATTCTGGCGATTACTATGGTGGCAACACCTAGCGGGTATTTTATTACTAGTGGCTATGGTAGGCGGCTATTTTTATGCTTATGCACAAAGCCCTCATAGTGGCGATGTGGGCGTATATCTTACAAAGCTGTTTGTCGAATCTTCCAGCCGTACGGGGCTAGAAACAGGCATAGGCGATATTATTGCGAATTGTTTTAGAATTCCTGGCATCCTATTGAAACTCTTCCTGCCCTGGTCATTTTTGTTTGTTTTGCTATTTAGAAAAGATGGAAGACAAGTATTTTTAGAACATCCTTTGCTGAAATTTTGCTTTTATTTTTTAGTCGTCAATTTATTAGTCTATTGTTTCTCGCCAGGCACTCGCGAGCGATATTTATATATGTTTCTGCCCTTCATGGGCATTATAGTAGCTTGGTTTTATGATAGATTTGGACAAGAAAAATCAGTACAAAATAAAATCATTCGGACTATTGTTTTCGGCTTATTAGGAATTATTACAATAGCCTTTGTTGCCTTAGCTTTTATTCCTGATTTGGAAGCCGTGCCTTATTTGTATTTGTTGAGTTTCATGGCTGCTGCTGTTATGGCATATTTAATCCTTCGATATAGGCAAAGGCATATTTCAACAGTTTGGGCATTGTTGCTAACGATGCTTATTTTACGCTTAGGAGTGAATTGTATTTTAACGCCCTATCAAAACAGCACTACTATCAAATTTCGAGAAATCAATGATGCACAAAAAATGGTGGAGATGACAGGAGGACAACCTATTTATTTAGCAGGGGGCTTGTGGCGCGAACAGCCTACGTTCAAGCTAGGGGAACGCATAATCTTTCAAAAAAATGTACGTTACGCCACCGAGTTTCACTTTATGATGACCTACTATATTATGCGTTTCCAAAAAGAACCTGTTCGTTATCAGACGGATTTAAAGGAAGGACTATTTTATGTAGGTAAAAAATATTTTGCCCTAGAACAGCAGGCTGAAATTCTCTATGAATTTAGTACCAATGGGCGCGACCATTGTTTATTTCAATTGAACAGCAAACAAAATAAGAACGAATGAGTAAGAAGATAATCCTTACAGGTGCAACGGGCATGGTAGGTGGACATTTATTAGACATTTGCCTAGCAAGTGAACAAGTAACAGAAGTCATCAGTATCGGGCGAAAACGCACAGAAAAGCAACATGCTAAACTACAAGAAGTCCTTGTTCCTGATTTATTGACTTATAGCCCCAATGATAGCAAGCTCGAAAATGTGGATGTCGCTTTCTTTTGCATAGGTGTTTATACGGGTGCTGTAGCGCGAGATGTCTTCCGAAAAATCACGGTGGATATGCCCGTGAGCTTTGCAAAAACACTTTATCAGTATGCACCAAATGCAAAGTTTTGCCTACTAAGCGGGAGTGGTGCAGACCGAAGCGAGCAAAGTCGTATGATATTCGCACAAGATAAAGGAGCCGCCGAAAATCAGTTGGCAGCCATTGGATTTCATGCGTTCCATACGTTTCGTCCTGGCTATATCTATCCTGTAGTGAAACGGGAAGCACCTAATGCCATGTACAGCATTTCAAGAGCCTTGTATCCGCTTATTCGATTGATGGGCAAGAATGCGAGCATTAAGTCTACTGAATTGGCGCAAGGAATGTTCAATGTAGGAATGGATAGTCAAAACGTTACAGAGGTTTTTGAGAATAAAAATATTTTGGAACAACTTTAGTGTATAAGCAATGAAGGTTCTCTAAAATAAAAAAAGGGTAACGACATCCCCGAAGGAACGCCGCACCCTGTATAACCCCAAAAAACCAAATTCTTGTGGTGTTTAGTGGTTGTGTTAATTACTATACTGCAATTATAAGGGGAAAGTTTTGAAATTCATTACTTTTTAGCAAAAAAAATCAAAATTAACATATTGAAAGCCCAAATACCTACCTAATGGTAGGTATTTAAGCAGATTTCATTGTTGATAAATTGGTAAAAAACACTTTTATGAGCAGCATTTTATTAATTTTTTCATATCTAAACATGAGTTTAATTATGATTATAAAATAAAAGAAGTAAAAAAATAAAAAAATCCAATCAGCACAGCAAAACCGATAAAATAGGGCTTACTCGAATCTTTATATGCCACTCGAATTTCAGGAAATGGCTTGGTATTTCGAGTAAGGACTTTCAGTACATACACTCCAATAGTATAAGCAAGTTTAAAAATACCAACTACAATAAACCTCATAAACACCGATTTATTTCAACACCAAATATTTCTATTCGCTTTTCCACTTCTGGAACAATTTCTATTTCCGCTATCCAAGTATGCACGGAGCCGATGTATTCCATATCCAAATAGTCGGCAGTCAATCGGAAAGGAGCATGGAAGCCTTCTACTTCTACATTATCCGAACCACAAGCAAGGCTGGCTAGTTTTTTACCGCGCAATTGTCGTCCTAGTTCCTTCTGTACAGTAATGCAATCCGTCAGGCGATCCAAGAAATGTTTCAGTATGCCACTCATCGCATACCAATAGACGGGCGTAGCAAAAATGAGGACATCGTATTTCGATATGATGTCGCGTATTAAAGGCAGGAAATCGTCGGTAGGCTTTGCGGTAGAATAAGTATAGGCTTCGATGTGCAGCGTATTTAAATCCACAACATCGCAGTCTATATATTCGCGTAGTGCCTGAATGATTTTATGCGTATTGCCTTCGCTACGTGCGCTAGCTTGTAGGATGAGTATGTTCGGCATTGTGCTTACTTTTTCTTCGTCCACGGCATTTGTTAGAGGACGATTCTTTTTACAAA
>JAHDCQ010000030.1:0-7019 GCA_020629845.1 Saprospiraceae bacterium
GCTTTATATTCAGAGTTATAGTAGTTCACCACTACTTTTGCCCCTTCTTTGGCTAGTTTGATAGATATGGATTTACCAATATCTCTAGCACCACCCGTCACTACAGCGACTTTTCCGTTAAATTTGCCCATATTTTTTTAATTGAAAATAGAGAATTGAAAATTGAAAATTATTCGCATCCAATTTTCAATTTTTTAGATTCCTAGTGCTTGACCACCACCTACTTGGATAGTTTCGGCAGTTAAGAATGCTGCATCTTTACTACACAAGAAGGAAACTACACCTGCTACGTCTTCTGGTTGCCCTAGTCGTCCTAGCATGATATTTTTTGCCCAAGATTGAAATACCTCTGGCTTGGTTGATTTGATTCCTATATGGAAATCGGTATCAATAGTACCAGGAGAAACCGCATTTACTCTAATACCATATTCCGCTAAATCCTTTGCCAATGCTCTCGTAATGGTATGAACTGCGGCCTTGGATGTCCCATACATTCCAGCCCCAGGACCACCTGCATTCCAACCTGCATTGGAGGTATAATTGATAATAGTTGGATCCTCTCCTTTCTTTAAGTAAGGAATAGCTGCTCTGGATGCGAAAAACACAGAATCCAAGTTTAGTGCCATTACAAAGCGGTAAAACTCAGTGGTCATCACTTCAAATCGAGAGCGTCCACCCAAGCCGCCTGCATTGTTGATAAGCGCGTCAATTCGTCCGTATTTTTCCCCAATTTTGGTAATGTTTTCCGTTACTGCTTCTTCTTTGGTCACATCGAAACCATAATATTCCGCTGTAATCCCTTCGGCTGTAAGTTCTTTCACTCTTTGTGCGCCTTCTTCATGGTTGATACCGTTGATTGCCACAGTAAAGCCGTCTTGTCCTAATCTTTTTGCTACTGCTAAACCAATACCAGCAGTCGCACCTGTTACAATTGCTATTTTTTTGCTCATAATTTTCTTATTTTTTTTGTTCTCTGGTCTTGAATAAAAATTGACTAAATCGTAGTCAATTTTTAATTACTCATTTTCAATTCTCAATTAATTTATAGGTTTCAATGGCTCAATCTTTGGACATAGTACCCAAATACTTGCCAGTGCTATCAATGCTAGTGCCGCACCAACTATGAAGGCAGGCGTATAATTCCCTCCCGAAGTCAGCCACGGAATGAGAGATGTCAATCCTACTGCGCCTAATTTTGCTGCCATTCCTGCAAAACCAGATAAGGTTCCGACCGATTTTTTTCCATAAAAATCACTCGGTAAGGTTTGCACATTCCCGATTGCAGTTTGGAAACCAAATAAAATTACTGCCATAAGTAGTACTGCTGTAGTCGGGCCACCTGGGTTTGCCATAGCCAATAAAGTCGGTAACATAATCAAACATCCAAGCGTAATGACTAGCTTACGTGTTCTATCCACACTCCAGCCGTTTTTTAGGCGATTTTGTGCTAAAAGTCCACCAAACCAAGCACCGAGCATCGCGCCTACATAAGGCACCCAACCATAAATACCAATAGTTTTTACATCCATGCCATAGACTTCGCTCAGATAAATTGGAATCCAAACTACAAACAACCACCAAATAGGGTCAATAGCCGCCGAAGCAATAATAACGCCCCAACTTTCTTTACGCGAAAGCATTTCGCCTGTTGCAGGATTGTAGCCCTCATCGTATTCGCCATCATTATCCAAATCTTGATTTTGCTGACCACTTAGGATATAATTGCGTTCATCATCCGTTAGCCAGGGATGTTCTTTTGGTGGTGCTTTTACCAATATCATCCATGGAATAAGCCATAGTAAGCCCGTGACACCTACCAAAATAAAGATACTTTGCCAACTAAAATAAACGGTCAAGTATGCGATAAGTGGAATAGAAATAATCCCCCCAATAGCTGCACCAGAGTTGAATAAGCCTTGTGCAAATGCGCGTTCTTTAGTCGGAAACCACTCGGCATTTCCTTTGGCTGCGCCCGGCCAGTTTCCTGCCTCGGCAACACCCAAAATGGAGCGAAATATTCCAAAACTTAATACCCCTTGTGCCACCGCGTGTAAGGCAGTCGCAATTGACCAAACTCCAATAGAAAGTGCGAAACCAAGTCGTGTACCGACCCAATCAAATATCTTTCCAAAAATGGCTTGTCCAAAAGCATAGGAAAAGATGAAAACTACTGAAATCAATCCGTAAATCTCCTTACGTTGGTCGTCCGTCTTGTCTGGATAGAGGTCATTTGCAATTTCAGGCCAAAGCACCCCAAGCGATTGACGGTCTATATAGTTGATAATGGTAGCCGCCGCAATCAATGCGATGACCCACCAGCGTAAACCTTTTAATTTCATAATTGAGATTTATGACTCCAAGAAATCCTCGCGATGTGGGCTGAATACATCAATCAATTGCCCATCTTTGATGCAAGTGCATCCGTGCATTACCATAGGCGGGATGTAATAGGAATCACCGCCTTTGATGATTTTTACTTTATCGCCAATGGTCATTTCAAATTCTCCACTTTGCACATAGGTTACTTGTGAGTGATGATGATTGTGCATCTGCCCTACTCCACCTGCTTTAAAATCAGCCACTACCAGCATGATTTTATCATCGTAGCCGTGAATTTGTCGGCGTAATAGTGGATCAACTTGCTCCCACTCCATCTCATCTTTGAAGAAAAATTCTTTGCCTGCGTTCATTCTTAATTTGTATTAGGTATTAGGTATTAAGTATTAAGTACACTTTGCATGTACTTAATACCTGATACCTTATACTTTGTACTTTGTACCTTAAATATTATTTTTTCGGTGCTGTACTCGCACCTATTGTTGCTTCTTTAAACCATACTTCCGCATAGTTTCCAGTTTCGTATTGTTTCTGAATATCGCCTCCATGCGTTTCCGCACCTGCACACCAAACCATATTCGATTCGGGGTCTTTCCCATTCGTTTGATTATACGCGCCTTGCTTGAAATAATTCAATTCGCCTGCATAAGCTTCTGGACGCTCTACCCCATCTTGACCGATTGGTACAAACAGTTTTTTCGTTTGTTCTGGAATATCTGCTTTGGTCGTGTATTCCGATTTGATTAAGTTCTTGGTGAATTTTTTAGTCTCATGCCCTTCACTCTCAAAAGTGACATACATGATGCCTTTATGGACATTAATTTCGTAACTAAATTCTTCCCCTAACTCAATGCCATCTTTGGGTTCTGCTGGAAAATCAGTTGGATTTTCTCCTACCACCGACATATCATAACCCCAAACGGGATAGGAATAGTCCCATCTGCCCGAATTATCATCGCCTGCCGTATTGATTTCATAATTCCAAAAGACAGAGCCTTTGGTGTGTCCTGGGAATTTTTTGTAGAAGATTTTGATAGGTTCATTTTCATGTCCTTCCCCGCTATGAATTTGCCCAATAACCACCGAATACGAAGCCGCTACTCGCGCATCGCCCGAAGTAGAAACCTGCATGACCTTACAACTGCCCGTCAGTTTACCGCCATCTTCGGGTATCCATTCCCTTTTTTCGTGCAGTTCCGTTCTAGTGTTGCTAGAATTTTTGGAAGTGACTCCAGAGTTGGGCGTTTTATAGACTACCCAACGCATCGTGCCATCAATGACGGTGTAGAAGAAATTTTTATCTTCAAATTCGGTAAGCTCTTCTACATTCGTTCCATCGCCCATCAGCATTTTGAATTTATCCATGAATGGAATCACCTCATGCGGATAAACAGTTTTCTTGCTCAAGCCGTCATTCGCCGCGAAATAGCCGTCGTTTGATATAGCATCATCTGGGATTTCAATACTTGCCTCTTTGAACCAAACTTCGGCATAGTTGCCTGTTTCATATTGCTTTTGTACATCACCACCATGCGTCTCTGCGCCCGCACACCAAACTTTATTCACGACAGGGTCTTTTCCGTTGGTTTGATTATAAGAGCCTTGCTTGAAAAATAACCCTTCGCCCGTATAAGCATTTGGACGTTCTACACCATCTTGTCCTATTGGCACGAATAAGCCTTTCACTTGTTCGGGCATATCCGCTTTTGTGGAATATTCTGATTCGATTAGGTTTTTGGTAAAAGTCTTCGTTTCATGCCCTTCGCTCATGAATTTTAAACTCATGATGCCATCCTTCACTAGCACTTCATAACTTAACTCTTCGCCCAACTCAATACCATCTGCTGGTTCTGCTGGAAAATCCGTCGGCGTTTCTCCTACCACCGACATATCATGCCCCCAAATCGGGTAGGAATAATCCCATCTACCCGAATTATCATCGCCTGCCGTATTGATTTCATAGTTCCAAAAAACAGAGCCTTTTTTGTGTCCTGGGAATTTCTTGTAAAATAATTTAAAGGGTTCGTTTTCGTGTCCGTCCGCACTATGAATCTGACCAATGACGACCGAATAAGAAGCCGCTACTCGCGCATCACCCGTAGCGGAAACATTCATTACTTTGCAAGTGCCTGTCAGTTTCGCTTCTGACATAGCCGACCATTTTTTCGCTTGTGCCAATTCGGTTCTAATATTGTTTGATGTGCCGTGTGTATTCCCTGCATTGGGTGATTTGTAAACAACCCAATTCGTTTCACCCTCCTTTGTAGTGTAGAAGTAATCTTTATTTTCAAAGTCAACTGGCGCACCTACATTCGAGCCATCTCCTAAAATCAATTTGAATTTATCGAAAAATGGTATAACATCGCTTGGGTGAACAGTTCCCTGACTTACTGTTTCATCAACTTCTGTAGCTGTATTAAAGCAGCTAGTTAGCATTAGGAAAATACTAAAGATTAAGAATAATGATATGCTATTTTTCGTATTCATTTTCTAATTTTTGTTCATGTAGTTTTTAGAGGTTCATTAGTTGAAAATGTGTGTACAAAATTTCACTCATACCCAAAATCGAGTGTATAGTAAATACCAAACATTCCGTTGGTACAGGACGCGCAGATAAAGGCAAAGTGCAGCCTGTGCCGAGCACCGCTCGGCAGTTACAAGTCAATCAATTCATACTTTCCATAATCGCCACTACACCATTGTAGGATATAATACAAGCGAAAATTAGTGCCAATACCATGCCTATATTGAGTGCCAAGCCTGCTTTTTGTTCGCCCATCAAGTCTTTTCTATTGGTCAAAATAAGAATGCCAATAATGACTAAGGGCAGCACGAACACGTTGAAGACTTGGGTTAAAATTTGTGCTTTAATAGGGTTCGCTCCGAAAATTGGAACGAGCAAGCCAATGATACAAGCAACTCCCGTTATGATTTTGAACTGCCTAGATGTCGTATCTAATTTTCCTTGTTGATAATCAGCTATCATCAAAGGGGCAATCATTAAAATCGGGAAAACGGAGGACAAGCCTGCCGCCAATGTCCCCATGAAAAATATCGCAATGGCGAATTTCCCTGCTACGGGTTCGAGGGCATACACCATATCTAAGACTTTCGTGACGACTGTGCCACTTTCGTACAATGCACCCATTGCTGCCGCCATAATCGCACTGCTGATAACGAATATCAAAATCGCTGCCCAGAGTGCATCTTTTCGTTGTTCTTGGTAGTCATCTTTTGTCCAGCCTTTGCCTTGTATAAAAAGTGGACGCGAGATAAAAGTCGCGGCTGCCATAGTAGTACCGACAAAGGCTGCGACCAACATTCGCCCTCCTTCCACTTGTGGGATGGAAGGTACAAATCCTTTTACAATTTCTGTGGGATTGGGTAAAACGATGAATAGCGAGAGTAAAAATGACAAGCCCATCAGGGTAACAAAAAAGACGAGTATCTTCTCAAAAATGCTGTATTGCCCTTTCCATAATAAAGTATACATCGACCCAATAATCACCATTGCAACTGCTAAAACCCACCAATATTCGTTGCCTTTGATGGCAGGAATAAACAGGGCTAAAGTTTCGACGATCGCATTGGCAGAAATTCCCAGAATACCTATCAAAGAGTTCCATTGTCCGAAGGTGATGCCGATGATGATGAGAATCGCCATCAGGCTACCCATTGGCAAATGCTTTCGGAAGGCAAAAAGTGCTGTTTCGCCTGTGGTTAGATAAAAACGCCCGTAGGCTTCCATCAAAACCCATGAAAACAAACAACTCAAGGCTAAAACCCATAGCAATTGCATTCCATGTGTGCTACCTGCCACTATCATAGAGGTGACACTACCCGTTCCGATAGTATACCCAATAGCGAAGATGCCTGGCCCGATTCCTAATAGGAACTGAAAAATGCGATTGAATATGGATTTTCGTTCTGCCACAAATTTGAAATAAAAGGAATACTGCCCGAAAACAAGGGCAGTATGCCTAACCTAACCAAATAAAAAAAGTGTTGATAAATAAGGAAGCAAAAAATGCTCCGTTATAAAATTGTATGAAACTTCCAATCTTTAGTAAAAAAAATGCCTAATGCGTCACTTCCAATTCGTAATATTTTACTTTTGAAAATGCGCCTTCATCTGTGGTTTGTAGATAATTGCCTGCTTTGAAGTAATTTTCAAATACTCCCCAACGATCAATATCCAAACCTTCATATACGACCGATTCATCCTCATTAAAAATGATTTCCATACGTCCTTTGGAGGCTTTAATTTCTAGTGTAAATGGGTCATTATTTACAAAGCCATCGAAATAATGACCATCATCGTCTGTCCAAGCATCTTTGTGCAAAATTTCTGTATCAGAGGCATTTTCGTCTTTCAATACCTTCGTTTTGACACGCACTCTGCCATTTTGCCAATAAATTTTCAGCATTGGCGGTGCATTATTGTCATCTTCTCCAATCAAATCTCGTTGCGCATTAGTCAGACGACCATGTATCTGCATGATGATTACGCGATGCGGTTTATCATCTTCATCTTTGGAAATATCCGTTACTGCCAATCGTCCTTTCATGTTGCCGCCTTGCTCGAATGTCCAATTCGTATTATTACTACCTGGCACCATTTGCTCGCGCAGTTCGGTACGGGAGTAAGAAGAATTCGGAGTGCTTGCATTAGGAGTGGTGTA
>JAHDCQ010000030.1:7119-15223 GCA_020629845.1 Saprospiraceae bacterium
GCAGTTCGGTACGGGAGTAAGAAGAATTCGGAGTGCTTGCATTAGGAGTGGTGTAGAAAACCAAAGACGCATCCGTAGTATCGTTGTACATATATGGTTGTAGTACAGGGTTGTTCGCATAATCCAAAATTTCAGGCGGCTTTACCTCTGTCGGATTGCCAATAGGAAGCGTCACTTTCCAATTACTCAAATCTATTGGCGAGTCTTCACTAATGGTATGCACCACCTCCTCCTCTTCTTCCACCTGAGGTGGGTCGTTGTTGTCGCTTGTAGGTGGTTCCTGTACTTCTTTTTCGCAGGCTGCGGCTAAGAAAATTACAAAACCTAAAAGCATTGAAGTTTTGAATAGTATGCGTATCATGTTTTGAAAGTATTAGGTATCAGGTATTAAGTATTAGGTACTTTGCATTGCTGCCTAATACCTAATACTTTGTACTTAATACATTTAGTATCCAGCATTTTGTGTAATCACACCAAAACTCGATAGTACTTCCGAAACTGGAATTGGAAACACATAGTAATCACTACTAATAGTTTGCCCCATTTCAGCGTCTACAGTGCCTGTTCTCACTAAATCGAACCATCTTTGACCTTCAAAAGCTAACTCTAGTCTTCTTTCGTCTTGAATAGCTTGTCTAAGATCACTTCCGGCGTAATCCGCTAAACCTGCTCTAGCTCTAATCTTGTTCAATTCTGTTACTGCTGCTGCAGTATTACCATTTTCATTCAATGCTTCTGCATATAACAAAATCACGTCTGCTAATCTCAACTCTATCCAGTCGAGGTCAGGGCCGCCTGTTTGAGGGAATTTTGGAGAGGCCATCACTTCTGTATCAATAGTTACAGCAGCTCTTAAATCACCAGGACTTGCAGCGAAAGCATCCACTAAATCTTGATCCAATGGGTTTAGAGATTTAGTATCCAAACCACCAGACCATGACCAAAACTCAGAAAAACCATACTCATCAGAGACGGAACTGGATACTTGCGTAGCAAATATGATTTCTGAATTTAAATCCATTGTAAAAATATCCGCAAAGTTCTCCATTAGGCTAATGCCTGCTGCACCTGCTCCGCTTACAACTGCCGCTAGTTGCGATTCTGCTTTGCTATAATCGCCTAATTGCATGAATACTTTACCTAGCATTCCTTGCGCTGCCAATTTAGATGCTCTTCCATCTGTTGAAGTACCTAAAGCCGCTATTGCATCCTGAAAATCAGGAATGATTACGTTGTTATAAACGTTATCAGCTGATGTTCTCGCCAAAATAGAGCCATCTGTAGTGCTTGGTGTAGCTGATAAATTCACAGTCACATCACCAAAGGCACGCACCAATTTAAAGTAAGATAAAGCTCTCAAAAACTTAGCTTCGCCTACTTCCGTCGCATTGGTAGAATTTTCAATGACGTTGTTCGCACTCAATATAGACTTGTATAAGCCCGTGTAGAAAGGTCCGAAAAACTGGTCGTCCATTGATGTTAAGTTCGCATTGAACTCATCGAAATCCGTGTAAGGTGCTTCGAACATGAACGCATTATCCGCTCTGAAGTCGCCCATCACTGCCATTGGCGTAGCTGAAGCATGCTGATAAAAATATGCCGCATTCAAAACGCCCGAAAAGTCAGTCAATGAATTTGCGCTGGCAATATTCGGCGGAAATTGTTCTAAGTCGTTGTCACATGCTGTAGTTATCATCAGCAATGCTACCAACATGATATATAGTTTATTCATTGTTTTTTATTTGATTCAAGTTGCTATGCAACTTGGTATTAAGTATCAGGTACAAGGTATTAGGTAAAATCATCTGTATATTCTACCTGATACCTAATACTTAGTACCTGATACTAACGCAGTATGCGTCAATTAGAAATTAACATTTGCACCAAAAGTGAAGCTTCTCACTACTGGGCTTGCACCTACTTGCACACCATAAGTGGTTGGGCCTAGGTAGCCACCATTTGTCACCTCTACACCTTCTGGATTAAGAGATGTGTAATTGTCTGCCATGATGTATAGCAAATTCGTACCAGCAGCATATAGTCTTACAGAACCTAAACCCGTTTTACCAAGCACATCTGGACTAAGTGTGTAACCGATAGTCAAGTTTCTCAAAGCAGTATAAGAAGCATCTTGAATCATAGAAGCCGTTTGGTCTCTATTTCGTGCAAAAAATTGTCCATTATGGTCTGCTTTGCCATCGCCATCTGCATCGAATGCATCACGTAGTGAACGTCCCCATTGTGAGCCATAGTAAAGTGGGTCAATATTATATACTTCTCCGCCTTGCGCGCCCTGGAACTGTAAGGAAATGTCAAAATCACTAACAAGAACCTGTGTACTTAAGCCCCAGTAGAAATCTGGTGTATTTTGTCCGATTTTCACTAAATCGCCACCTTCTTCTACTGTTCTTGTTCTGTCAATTACGCCATCACCATTTTGATCTACCACATAACTATATCCACTCTGCTGACCAGCATATTCCATTGGATTGGAGAGATATTCCATTTCCACCTCGCCAGTAGTTTCTAAGCCCCACATTTCACCAATTTGTCCACCTACATAGTTTCTAAATACTGGACCTCTACCACTCTGACCGTAAATAGTCGGAGCTAATTCATCCAAACCACCTAAATCCGTGATTTCTGTATTAACTGTGGATAGATTAGCACTCACATTCCAACGGATATTGCCTGTATTGAGAATGGCTGCACCTAGCTCAAATTCCATACCAGAACTGGTAACATCACCAGAGTTCAATGCGATGGAAGTAGTACCTAGTACTTCGGAAACACTCTGATTAATTAGAATGTCCTCGATGTCAGAGGTGTAATAATCTACGCCTAATCTAAAGCGATTGTCTAGGAAACCTAGATTAATACCGTAGTTCGTTTCTGTGTTTGTTTGCCAAGTCAAATCTGGGTTGGCTACATCTGACGGAATCAAGAATCCAGTTCCAAAGGTCGTTGCTGTAGGATTTAACAAACTCAATGAGTTGTAAGCTCCCAAGAAAGCTGTCGTTCCTAAAGAACCTCTACTGAATCGTAGTTTTAAATCAGACAGAAAATCAGAGTTCCAAAAAGATTCATTATGCACATTCCATCCTAAAGAGAAGGCTGGAAAAGTTTCAAATCTATTATTTTTACCAAATCGAGAATCGCCATCTCTTCTTACAGATACAGATGCTAGGTAACGATTGTCATAAGCATAATTGATTCTTCCGAAAACACTTCTTCTTGAAATCGTCTCATCTCGCTCCGAAATAGATATATCAGCAGGGTCTAAAAGTGCAAAGTTGAAAGGCTGACCAAAAGGCACATTTGTACCACGTAGCGTAAGACCATTGATATAGAAATTTTGAAACTCTACCCCAGCTACTGCACCTATATCGTGGCTACCTAATGTAGTGTTATAATTCAAGGTAGTTTCACTTAACCATGAAGATCTTTTTACATCTACTTGGTCTAAATCTGTTTGTGTAGTACGCGCTCTAGAGTCTGCCTCCAGACCTTGCGAGTAAAAATCGCGTGTATCTCTTAAGTCGCCACCAAGTACCGTTTTGATATTCAAGCCATCTACGATGTTGAATTGTAGATAGGAACTAAGATTACCGAAATACGTCTTTTGCCAACGAGTTGCATTATCTAACTTCGTTGCTGGACCTGCATCACCTGAACCTCCGATACCATTACCACTTCTGCCGTAATGCCAGTCTTGTGCTGTCATGCCAGGCTCTAAGGTATAGATGCTGTTATTCCAGGGTGCATCACCGCCTCTAAAGCCAGAATCGAATGAAGAAAGTCCTAAAGCCTGTGCTTGTCTATCCAAGTCCTGAACAAATGCGATAGATGCTTCTGTATGATAAATAGGATGCACGCTGTACGCTCGCATGAGGTCACGCATATCATGTGCTACGATGTCTCTATCGCCTATAAATCCGTTGAAATTTATTCCTGTTTTGAAGCGTTCGCCCAACTTTGCATTCACATTCAAGCGGGCATTATAGCGTTCAAAACCTTGTGTAATAACAACACCTTCTGTGTTTAAGTAGCCAACTGAAGCAAAGTAATTTACATCATCAGTACCACCACTTATACTGAAATCGTGGTTCATGCTCATTCCACTTTGGAACAACCAATCTTCTACCGCTACTACATCAGGTGAATTTCTATAGCCATTTAATCTATAATCCACTATCGCTGGGTCTAGTTCACCCACATTAAATGTACCATTCGCGATATTCGTTTCCACTATATCTGCCCACTCGCCTGCTGTTGGATTGATATTATCCTGCACATAACGCTGCGAGGTACTCACATAGCCATTATAGCTAAAGCTTGCTTTACCTGACTTTCCTTTTTTAGTAGTAATCAGAATAACACCATTTGCGCCGCGAGAACCATAAATAGCCGCTGAAGCCGCATCTTTTAGTACCTCCAAGCTTTCAATATCGTTTGGATTGACCGTTGCTAAACTTCCTGAAATTGGATAGCCATCCACTACGATTAGCGGGTTAGAATCGCCTGAAATAGAGGAAGCGGCTCTAATCTGAATCTTTGGGTCTGCACCAGGCTCACCGTCTTGATTCTGAATCAATACCCCTGCCAACTTACCTGCTAAGGCATCATCCACCCGATTCGCCTGAATAGCAGCTACATCTTCGCCGCCTATCTGTGAAATTGCGCCTGTATTATGCGATTTTTTACGTGTACCGTAACCAACTACCACTACTTCTTCTAGTAACTCCGCATTTACATCTAGCACGATATTGATAACCGATTGTCCACCAACAGGCACTTCCTGATCTTTCATACCCGTATAGCTAAATACCAATACATCATCAGAATCTGCTTCAATGCTATAGGTTCCATCTACATCTGTCACCGCTCCTGTGCTTGTACCTTTTACTTGTACGGTTACGCCAATAAGTGGCAGTCCATCTTCTGCCGAAGTAACTTGTCCAGTGATTGTTGCCCAATTCGTATTCGCCGCATTTGTATAAGCGGGAAAACACAGCAATATCCCCAAAAATCCTATGAATAGGATGGAGGTATTGAAGGCCTTTGTTAGTTTCAATGACATAAATTTTAATTTTAATATTGATTTTGTAGGCTCATCCCCTATCAGGGATGGGCTTTCTTTCTAAATAAAGCCTGTATTTGACGCGTAAATATATTGTTCAAATCATCATTGCAATTTGATAACTCAGCTTGCGCCATTATTGCAGGTTTTATCACAAGTGTATATTAAGGCTTCATAGTTATTTAGCCATAAAGTCCATTTTATTACTTACTAAACTTTAACACGTCTGCTTGATTCGATGTATTTATTATGATAGGTCAAAATTGGTTTACCAAAAATTGGTTTACCAATTATTTGATAGGTCAAATCTAGGATTAATATTTTAATTTGCAAATAAAAAAAGTAGAAAAAATCAGATTTTGGGATTTAATTTGGTTTAAGGAAGCATTTATTCAATTGATGATTGTTTTTAACTATTTAGTAGAGGGTAGAAAGTATAGGGTAGAGGGATATACGTGTCCATTTTTTTCTAAAAAAAGGATGTTTTTCAAGAAAATTTCTCGATAAAATCCCCTCTACTCTCTACCCTCTACTAAATAATTACGATTGTTTTAGCTAAATGGACAGGCGAAATCCGATAGCTCTCGGAGTCGCCCGTCCATTCATTTTTATTTATCAATTAAAGCGTAGTAATTGACACATCATCCAATCTACACTCTACCCCTTCGTTGGTGAAAAGGATAGATATTTCTGAATTAGCTCCTGAATTGAATTCTAAACTTTCCATGATATACTCATCTGCGTTCGTCTGATCATTCACGGTAACAGACGTAATTGTAGCTGCTGCTGCTTGAGACAAATCCGTCAGACTAGCACCAGTACCATCTAAAATGGATACCGTTAAACTTCCCGCAGGATCTGTTTTCATGGTGTAGAAGAAGGAAACTCTGTAATTCGTATTCGGTTCTACCGTTATGGTTTGCAATCCAACACGATCACCGTCAGCAGGCAATTTAGCTGCTTGTGAGCCGCTATGTACTGGACTTGATGTAATCTGGATAACGCCTCCTAAAGTATTTCTCCAAGAGTCTCTACCATCACCTGTTCCATCGGGTAAGGTATTATCTTCAAATCCACCTTCGGAAACCATTGGTATGAAACCTTCTGCAAGCGCGAGTGAAATATCGTCTAATCTACACTCTACCCCTTCGTTGGTGAAAAAGACAGCTATCTCTGTATTATTTCCAGAATTGAAGGTGATTGTTTCCGTGATATAGGCATCAGCGTCCGTTTGATCATTTACGGTGCTGGTAGCAATGGTAGCCGCCGCAACTTCGGATATATCACTCAATGTTCTACCATCTAAAATAGAAACCGTTAAACTTCCTTCTGGATCCGTTTTCATCGTGTAGTTATACGTAAGCGTATATTGCGTATTAGCTGACACAGAAACTAGTTGATAACCGATACGAGAACCATCACTTGGCAACTTAGCCGCTTGTGAACCACTGAATACAGGGCCAGATGTAATCTGAATAACGCCTCCTAATGCGCTATTTCTCCAAGAGTCTCTACCGTCACCTGTTCCATCGGGTAAAGTGTTGTCTTCAAAACCGCCTTCAACAATCATTGGTGGTTCTACAACTTCTATTGAGAAATCATCCAATCTACACTCTACTCCTTCATTCGTAAAGAAGATGGCTACCTCTGAGCGACCGCCTGAATTGAAGGTTATCGTTTCCTTGATATAGGTATTTGCATCCGTCTGATCGTTTACAGTAATGGAAGCTAGCGTAGCTCCAGCTACTTGAGATATATCACTCAAAGTTGAGCCATCTAAAATAGCAACCGTTAAACTTCCTTCTGGATCTGTTTTCATCGTGTAGTAGAAAGAAACCTCATATTGCATATTAGGCTCTACCATCACGCGTTGATAACCGATACGAGAACCGTCGCTTGGTAATTTCGCTGCTTGAGCCCCACTTACCACAGGGCCAGATGTAATCTGGATAACGCCTCCTAATGCGCTATTTCTCCAACAATCGCGCCCATCTAAGCCCGAACCACAAGCAGCAGCTGAGGGATCATTATCTTCAAAACCTGCTTCACTAATCGTTGCGATGAATCCTTGTGCAATGGTTACATCAAATTGCTTTGTATCTTGAAGACCAGTTATACTAGTGGCAGTCAAGGTTACGGTATAAATACCATCTTCACGGTAGGTATGCGAAGCACTCATACCTGTATATTGGAAACCGTCGCCAAATTGCCACAATAACTCTACTGCCCCTACAGACCCATCTCCGAAATGAACCGTCCGATAATCCTCTGGATCTATCTCCCAACTACAATCAACTATCACAGGTGCTTGTATATCAATCGGTTTTTCTAGGGAAGCAGTCAAGCCTGTCTCGCCTGTCACTTCAAGCGTAACGGTATAGGTGTCAGCAACTGCATAAACATGCGTTGGTGATTCCTCTGTTGATGTATTACCATCGCCAAAATCCCAAAGGTAGCTTGCACCATCCTTAGAGGTATTGATGAAGGTATATTCTAAATAATTTTCTTCACTCTGGACAATATCAAATCCTACAGAAGGTGGTACTGCACCTTCTGCGCCAACTTCAATAGAGAAATTATCTAGGCGACATTCAACTGGCCCGTTAAAGAAATAAATTCCAATAACATTATTGCTACCTGAATTAAAGGAAAGCTTTTGTTCCAAATATTCATCAGGATCGGAGGTGTCATTTACCGTTATGGAAGCGATAGTTGCTGCCTCTGCTTCTTCCCGCGTAGTGATAGGTGCTCCAAATTCTGTTACACCTGTTACGGATACGGTTAGCCAGGGGTCGGCAGAGTTATCTAACATGGTGTACCAAAAACGCAGGTCATAATTCTGCTCTGCTTCTACCGCAATTTCTTGATAGCCAACACGGTCTTGTTCGGCTGGTAGCTTTGCGCCTTGATCTCCAAATGTTACTGGACTCCCCGTTATCTGAATAACGCCACCTATGCTTGTACGCCATGAATCGCGCCCGTCACCAGAGCCATCAGGCAAGGTATTATCTTCGAAGCCTGCTT